>CAKZLA010000512.1 GCA_937124525.1 uncultured Desulfobacterium sp. | reverse complement strand
TAGGCAAACCCTACGGACTTCAATTAGGTCTTATGGGCTTTTTGGCTGTTTTGTGGTTTGTTTTGTACTTCTTTGGAAGGGCAGGAAAACATAAGGGAAGGCCTCAGATGGAAGAATTGTATCGTTTTATGATGAGGGTTTTGACAAATTAAACTAAGATTATTAAAGACCTACACCCACACAGACAGCATTTAAGATAAAACCCTATAAACAATTTAAAATCAGATTATTTTGGATATTAAGAAAAGAATTGAAGATAAATATGAGCAATTGGGAGAAAATCCTGAAACTTATTTACAGGGATTATTGCATGCGAAACCTATTTCCTATTGGGATTATGTAGAGGTAGATTCCTTGTTATCCCTTCAAAAACACTGATGGAAGTTGCACGAGTAGTCGATAGTAGTGATGATGAAATCGGTATTAGCCTCCCTTGGAAACGCGACATCGTGACTTTTCATCTGCAAAACGTGGATATTAGTAGCCAAATCCTAGAAGGTCGCTTCCCTGATTTTAGTGCGATTATCCCGAGTGCTTACGTAACATCCGTGACGATGTACACTAAAGACTTGCTCACCGCTTGCCGTCGCGCTCAGATTTTTGCGCGTGATAGTGCCAATAGTGGTTAGATGTAATGTAAATATTGCCTCCTTCAACCATCGACTCTGCCATAAACTCGGGTCGTCACTTAACAGAAAGACCGCCCCCAACAAACTCAACACAACGCCGGCCAGCAAAGCAAACAGTGGAGCCGTTAAGAAAAACCGGAAGGGAATGGTCCAGTAAGGAACAAACTCGAAATTCAATGACGTGTCGCGTTTCATAAAGCGTTAACCAAGCGGCGCTTTCTTAGAACAATAGTTTTCAGCTTCTCGATTATCTTTGTGCCAAAATTGGATATGTACAACACCATCGGAAGGGTAAATCGTATGATGCGAAAACCCCATTTCATCAGCTGTTTGATACAACGGATAGGGCTCTTGTCGGTGGATCATATTAAGGACAGCAGGATGAAGGGCCTGATAAAGATGGGCCTCCCGGCGGTTACGGCGGTCAATGGCCATGGAATACTGAATCAGGTCATTGGTTCCGATGCTGAAAAAATCCACATGTTTGGCCAGTTTATCGGCCATGATGGCCGCCGAGGGTACCTCAATCATAATGCCCAGAGGGATATCCTTGTTAAAGACCATCTCTTCGTGGGTGAGATCCATGATGGCACGATCCAGTAATTCCCGGACTTCAATAATTTCTTCCACACAGGTGATCATGGGGATGAGCAGTCGGATATTACCAAAGGCAGCAGCCCGGAGGATGGCCCGGATCTGGGTGAGAAATATTTCCGGTCGCTGGAGGGAAAACCGTACGGCCCTGAGTCCCAGCGCGGGATTTTCTTCACTGATATTCTTGAAATAAGGCAAAACCTTGTCGCCATTGATGTCCAGGGTTCGGATGGTCACCGGCTGGGGGGTCATCAGCTCCACAGCCTCCCGGTACCGGTCAAAGAGCTCTTCCTCCGTGGGAAAGCGTTTTTGGTCGATATAGATGAATTCTGTGCGGAACAGGCCTATGCCATGGGCCACATTGTCCCGCACCGACACCACCTCTTCCACCAGCTCAATGTTGGCCATGAGTTTCATGGCATGCCCATCCCGGGTCACCGAGGGTAGATGGCTCTCCCGGGTGATAAGTGCCCGGTATTGCTCATACCGGGCCCGGCGTTCCTCGTACCGAAACAGGGTGTCTTCTTCGGGATTAATGATAAGCTGGCCCGTGGAGCCGTCCACGATGAGGATATCATCATTTTGCACGTTGACCGTGGCGGTGCCAAGGCCTGTCACGGCAGGAATATTCAAGGATTTTGCAATAATACTGGTGTGGGAGTCTCTCCCCCCTCGGTCGGTGACAAATCCCTTGATGTGCTCCAATTGAATCTGACTGGTATCTGCCGGAGAAAGATCGTGGGCCACCAGGATCACCCGCATGCGGATGTCAGAGATTTTTATATCCTGGGCACCCATGAGCTGGCGCATAATTTGCTCTGATACCTGGGAAATATCCGCCACCCGGGATTTTAGATAATCATCTTCCATGCGCTGGAACATGTTTTTTACCTGGCGGGTAACTTTTTTCAAGGCCCATTCGGCATTGATCTTTTCCTGGGTGATGGAGTCAATGGTCTTGCCGTAAAGAAGTTTGTCTTTGAACAGCACCAGATGGGTTTCCAGTATATCAACCTGGCTGGAGAAATCTTCGCCCAAAGATTCCACAACGGCCTTTAGATCATCCTTGGCTTTTTTAACGGCATTTTTGAAACGGTTGACCTCGGCGGGGATGTCCCTCTCAACAATGGCGTAGCGCTTGATGAGATCCACACCCTCCCGGTCCACCAGATAGGCTTTGCCAATGCAGATCCCGGGCGCACCGCCGATCCCCCTGAGCACCACCTCTTTTGATTCAGCTTTGTCCATTTGTCACTTCCCCAAACCCATTTTCAAAGGCGGCTACGATGGCTTCCAGCAGGGGGAGGTCGTTTTCCGATTCAGCCTCCAGGACAAAGACCTTTCCCTTTGTTCCGCTGATGGAGAGAATATCAATGACACTGGCGGCATCCGCCTTGTGATTTTCATCTCCCAGCCAGATGCTTTTTTCTGCGGTTCTGGCAATTTTTGCAATCATGGCCGCTGGCCTGGCATGGAGCCCCAGCGGGTTCATCAGTGTTACTTCCCGTGATAATATTTTATAATCTATCAATTTTTTTTCTGCTGACCAGGGATATGGGTCACCAGAATCCCAGAACCTGATGTGGTTTGAACTCCCGTGACTTTCACAACACCCCCAGTATAAACTCCATGGTTAACGTACACTGTTTTTTACTCTTTTCAGCTTTCAATCTTGCCCCCATCAATATATGCATCCGGGCAAAAAGTCAATAAAGAAGCCCGAAGGAGTGATGGGTGCAGCAATTTTCTTCTTTGCCATCTCAATGGCATGGGCGGTGGCTTTCCGGGCATTCATTCGTTCAAGTCTTGCCTTGGATACTTCCAGTTGCCCCACATCCATGAAACATCTTACCAGAATCATTTCTCCCACTGGTGAGTGGGGGCGCTTTTCTTCCACATATCTGGTAAATTGGAGAAATTTATCAAACAATTTTTCCGACCGGACGCGTCTGTAGAGGGCTTTGAATTTTCCTTCAAAATTTCCAGACCTGCCCAGAGCCCTTAAAATCCCTCCCCAGAGTGGCCGATGTTATGACCAACCCCGAATTTATTGAGGCTGAAATTTTAATGCGTTTGCTCTGCTTTATCAATAGCTAAGGCTATACTTTTATCTTGACCCAGAGCACAATTCAAGATAATAAAAATCATGTTCACCTTCTCATTGGCATCTCACCTTTTGTTTTTTTTGGTACTTTTGCTGGTATCCGCCTCCATCAGCCTATTTTTGATCAAACGTACCCGAATCATGGATATCCCCAACGGACGATCTTCCCATAAGAAGCCCACCCCCACCATCGGGGGGATTGCAATTGTGGTTACCTTTTTTTTGAGCATGCTGATACTCTATTTGTTTGCAGGAAGAACAATGATTTCAGAACATTTTTTTCTGGGCTTCACCTTTTCCAGTCTGCTCATTGCCAGCATGTCCCTATATGATGATGTTAAAAAAAAACCGTTTTACATCCGCCTTGTCACCCATGTCATTGCCGTACTTGTGGTGATGGCATTTGGAATTATCATTCACAGAGTGGATTTTCCTCATGATTTGCCTCTTTTTACCAATCGCTCACTGGGTATTTTGGGATATTTTATCACCTTCTGGTGGATATTGGGCATGATTAATGCCTACAATTTCATGGATGGTCTCAATGGCATGGCCGGGGGCAATGCCATTATTGCAGCAAGTTTTTTTTGTATTATCACCTATATCCAGGGTAGTAACTTTGCCTATATGGTTTCTTACACCCTTGTGTCGGGTGTGGCAGGCTTTTTGATTTTCAACTTTCCCCGGGGCAAACTTTTTATGGGTGACATTGGCAGCACATTCCTTGGTTTTACCTTTGCCACCTTGCCCATCATTGCATCACTGTATGACAATGCCCATACCTCCTTATTGGTGATACCTTTGCTTCTTTTTCATTTTATATACGACACTTGTTTTACTCTCTTAAGGCGACTTTTCAAGGGAGAAAATATATTTCAAGCCCATCGTACTCATTTATATCAATTATTTAACAGATTGGGCTTTACCCATTTTAAAGTCACTGTTTTTTATTGGGCTGTTGCCATTTTACAAGGATTGGGGGCCTTGTGGATGATAACCATTCCCGGTCCCATGCGGCTGATGGTTTTTTTGCCTTACTTGATTTTTCAAATGGTCTACACTATAATCGTTGTCTATCATGCGCGGAAAGGAGGATTATTGTGAACCGGCCATCGCCAAATATTATTTTTGGACTGAAGGATTATCCCCGACCACGGCAATCGGGCTTTTTTTATCATAAGCCCCCAACCATATTGGGAAATTTCAGGATTAAAACCCTTGCTGTGCTGGATCTTTATATCACGGACGAAGCCTACCTGTCCCAGGTGTTCTCAGAGGGCATTGACAAGCTTCTAACAGATAAAGTCATTGCCGCCCAAAAAGAATTCTACCTGACCAATTATGCCACGGAAAATATGAAAGACTTTGTGAAAAATATCCTCCACAAGGTGATCCAGGCCAGACTTTAAGTACATGGATAAAAAATTTTTTTCTGCTAAAACTTTGATACCCATCATCAAGGCAATAATTTGATCCACCAAGAGGAAAAAATTTATGTTCCACCACTCAATTTGTTCATTGGACCACCAGTTGTGGCAAATGGTCGAAGTTATGATCAAGCTAAGTTCCATGGACAGGGGATTAGACGTTGTCTTGCCAAATGGGGCTTTCAATTTTCGGATGTCAGCCGATTTCAACCCCAGGCCCGTATACTGGAATTAGGGAGAAAGCATGAAGGATATTTTTATAACCGATGGATTGTTGGAAAATCTGCATACCAATAATACCTTTAATGACAAGATTAAAATTATCCACAGGGCTCTGAAAACGCATTTTGAATTTGTCCACCGTATTTCTGTCATACTGTATGACCCTGAAATGAAGGGACTGTCATCATTTATCTACAGTGGCATGGATGACCCCATAAGCGCTTACTCCTGTGATATTGATACAGCCTCTTCTCTGAATAAACTGAGAAAATTACATCGACCCCGACTGGTAAATGATCTGGAGCTGTTCAAAAATGGTGAAAACGAACACACAAAAAACATCGCTGCCCAAGGCTATGGTTCAAGTTATGCCGTCCCCATGGTGGATGGAGAAAAATTTCTGGGGGTTGTTTTCTTTAATTCCTATGAAAAAGAAATGTTCTCCATGGCATCTCTTTCCACTCTCAATATTTTTTCCAACCTTATCAACTGTCTTATTGTGAACAGGCTTAACGCCATTCGGGCCATGATAGGTTCCTTTAAAAGTGTGTTAAACCTTGTGAGTTATAAAGATCCGGAAACAGGAAATCATCTGGAAAGGATGGCACGATATTCACGTCTGATTGCCCAACAATTGGCAAAATCTGAAAAATATCATTTGAATGATGAAATGATTGAGCATCTGTTTTTATTTGCCCCGCTCCATGATATCGGGAAAATTGGAATCCCCGATCATATTCTTTTGAAGCCGGGAAGACTCACCAAGGTGGAATGGCAGATTATGAAAACCCATTCCTCCAAGGGACGTGATATTATTGACACCATTGTGGCGCAGATGGGATTAGAATCCTTTGAACACATCTCCCTTTTACGTAATATATCAGAGAGTCACCATGAAACCATTGATGGTAAAGGATATCCGAACCAACTGAAAAATGATGAAATTCCCATTGAAACCCAAATTGTGTCCGTGGCAGATATCTTTGATGCCCTTACCAGTGAGCGCTCATACAAGCAGGCCTGGACAAACGACGATGCCTTTCTTGAATTAAAAAAATTGGGAGGCATTAAATTAAACCAAGCGTGCATAGACGTTCTCATTCAAGATCGAAAATCTGTGGAAAAGATTCAACAGACATTCAAGGATTAATGTCTGTTATATCAATTATTTTCTGGGAATCTGGCCTGGAAACCTCATTATCTAGCATCACCTATTCAAATCGACTAAGGGACAAAAACGCAATGAAAATCGGAATCATCGGTCTGGCCCAGACCGGAAAGAAAACTTTGTTTCAGATATTGACAGGCAGTGAACTCAAAGAGCAGGGAGGTGCCCCAAAACCCATACCGGGAACCGCAGACATCCTTGATATTCGGTTTGATAATATGGTGGAGATGTACGCCCCCAAAAAAGAGGTGCGAGCCCGCATTGATCTTGCGTTGTTACCCAAGATGGAACAGGAAAACATTGCCCGGGGCGATATCTTTAGAGACATTGCTGACATGGACGCTATCTGCCATGTGGTGCGGGCCTTTGAAGATGACGCTATTTATCACCCGGAAGGTTCTGTTGACCCCTTGCGAGATGTGGAAATGGTCTATTCTGAACTTATCATGCACGATCAGATTTTTGTGGAGAAACGCATTGAACGCATTGAAGAGCTGGTTAAAAAGAAAAAAGATGAGGATCAACAAAAAGAACTGGTACTCATGAAGAAAATGCAGGCCCACCTGGAGCAGGAAACCCCCCTTCGCCTCATGGAACTCACCGATGATGAAGAATTCATGATAAGAAGTTATCCCTTTATCACCAGAAAACAGATGATCCTGGCCGTGAATGTGTCTGAGGATGATCTTGGGAATACGGCTCTGCTTGAAAATCTCAAGATTCCCTGTGAGACCCAGGCCATGGAGGCCATGCTGGTGTCTGCCAAGGTGGAATCTCAAATTGGTCTTCTGCACAACGAGGAAGAAAAAACAGAATTTCTGGAGGACCTTGGCATTGAAGAGACTGCACTGGGGGGGTTGACCCGTCTGTGCCTCAAGGCGTTGGGACTTGTCTCATTTCTCACCGTGGGGCAGGATGAGGTCAGACAGTGGCTGGTGAGAAAAGGGTCTCCAGCCCCCGTGGCTGCCGGGGTCATTCATTCGGATCTCCAACGTGGGTTTATCCGGGCCGAGGTGATCAAGTATGATGAACTCATGACCCATGGATCTGAAGCAGAACTTAAAAAAGTGGGGAAGATGTATGTCCAGGGCAAGGAGTATACCGTGGAAGATGGAGATATTTTAAATATTCGGTTTAAGGTATAATGCCAAAGCATCCTTCATTTACTATTTGACACTTTTTCACAACATTACCTCATTTTTGGGAGTATTTTTAAAATTTTGAATTGATTATCGGCATCTCAAGCCAGAGTTCATGCGATTTCCGGACAAATGCTCCGGGATGCGCAAGGTTTTTATTCGTATTCAAGTTGGGCTTTCCCGTGAACATTGGTTCAATGTATGGAAAAGCCCAACCCAGAAGACTGTAGACGTTTTTCAGGACTCTGATGCAGCGGATTCAAATGCTTCTGTCAATCGTGCCTTGATATACTCAACGGCCTCTTCATCGTATTCATCAAGGTCAAAACAATAGCCGTCATCCCCCATGAGTCCTTCGGGAATCAGGTCTCCCATCTCATCGGGGTCGGTGACCATATCGCCATAAAAACACACAGACAACCACCGTTCCTTGGGATCATCATCAATGACATCGGCCATGGCAAACAGTTTTCGCTCTGACTGATTGTTGTGGCGGGGGCGAAGGGAATAGCTCACCCCGGGCCGGGCGTTGAATTCCAGGGTGATTCCCTCCATGGCCATGATGTGGTCTTTAATGGCAATAAAGGCCTTGCGGGTAAGGGTTTCCGTGTCTTCCCATTCATCCAGTAATGCTTCAAGTGCTTCCATGATTCACCTCATATTTTCAGGTTATAATTTCATAAATCAGGGAGCCTCGGACAGATGTTTCACCAGATGCCCAAGTTCTGGAAAAATCAGACTTTGGCAGGCCAGCTTGCAGGCGTTGAGGCTTCCGGGCATGCAGAATACGATGGTATTGCGAATAATTCCGGCTGTGGCCCTGGACATTATAGCCGCAGAATCAATCTGTTCAAAACTGAGCTGTGCAAACAAAGGACCAAAGGCGGTGAGTTCTTTGTCAAACAGTGGAGACACCGCCTCCACGGTGACATCCCGGGGGCTTAAACCCGTACCGCCAGACATGAGAAGCACATGGGGTCCCACGTCGTCAACCACATGGTTAACCATCTCCTGGATGGCATTGACCTCATCGGTGACCACATGATGCACCACGGTTTCATGGCCCTCTTTTTTGATCTCTTTTTTCATCCAGATACCGCTTTTATCCTCTGCGATTCCCCGGGTGGTGGAGACAGATACAACGGCCAGCCGGATATTCCGGGGCACCTTTTTTTTATGCAGTAATGTACTCATGATTCATTATCCTGTTCAATGAACACCCTGTCTTCACCATCATATTCCTTCAGGAAAACATTGACGGTGTCGCTGTGCAGGGTGGCAACGGTGGTGCCTTTATAATCGGCCTGGAGGGGCAGTTCTCGATGGCCCCGATCCACAAGCACGGCAAGTTCTATGCGGGGGGGACGGCCAAAATCCATGAGGGCGTCCATGGCTGCCCGGATTGTCCGTCCGGTAAAAAGCACATCATCCACAAGGATCACCTGCTTGTCATCCACGGGAAAAGGCATTTTTGAAGGCCTGACAATGGGGTGATGGCTGATGCGGGTCCAGTCGTCCCGGTAGAGATTGATATCCATGACTCCCATAGGAACCCGTAAGCCTTCCAGCATTTCTATTTTATGCTGAATTCGTTTTGCAAGAAAATCTCCCCGGGTCAAAATCCCTGCCAAAGCAATATTCTTTACCCCCTTGTGGGCCTCAATTATTTCATAGGACATCCGGGTGATAGCGCGTTCAATATCTTCTTGGGTGAAAATGGTTCGTTTTCTTTTCATATAAAAAACATCCTGTTCCATGGTTCCTGTGTTCCCCACCGACGATTTTTGTCGACGATAAATTCAACAATTATCATTTTTTAATCACCCGGGCAAGCCCTTAAATGGCATCCATTTCAATGTTGCTTTACTATTCTTAAAAACGTTCTTATGTTTATTTGGATCTAATTTTAATCTCGTCCATCAATTATGAATTTTAATGATTATTTTTTTAGACCTATATTACATTAGGACAGCATCAGGCCGGTGTTTTTGGCAATATGGACTCAAAATCGCAGGACAACGATGATGATGATGAAAAAAATTACTTAGGGAGGAAAATAGCATATGAATGTTCAAGAAATGATCAACCGACTCAAAGCCCACCCGGATTACCATAAAGCCGGTATGATTCTATGTCACAACGGTGTGGTTCGCGCCACATCCAGGGAAGGTGAAGAGGTCACAGGATTAAAGGTCACTGTAAATCATGAAAGACTTAAAGAAATTGTGGCTTTCCAGAGGAACAGGCCGGGCATCGTTGATGTCATTGTGGAAATTGCCGAAGAAAAAGAACTTCAGGTGGGAGAGGATGTCATGTACATTGTGGTGGGAGGGGATATCCGGGAAAATGTCATTGCCGTCCTTACGGAAACCCTTAATCAAGTTAAGGCCGAAGTGACCTCCAAAACCCAATTTTTTAAATAACTGTCACGGGTGGGCAGATATTCTGACTTGGGTACGCCCACAACAGAAATTGGGGGTTAGTCATAGCATCGGCCACTCTGGGCTGGCCGATGTTATGATCAAGCCCCAAAAAGGGCTCAGGTTTTATTTGTAATGGGGCTGTCAAGAAGTGGCAGATCCCACCAGAAAAGAATGGCCCCCAGAGTACTGCCTGTCAGATCCGCCACAATGTCCATGACATCGGCATGTCTGCCGGGAACCAGGGCCTGGTGAAGTTCATCGGATACCCCGTAAAGTGTACTGAGCACCACGGCAAGCAGAATGATTTTCCATGGACCTTGGCCCGGAAATTTTCGCTTTAGCATCCGCACCATTAACGCCCCCAGAAGTGCGTATCCTCCAAGGTGCAGGGATTTATCGGATAAATCCAGCTCTTGCAGCAACTCCGGGGAGGGAAAGCACGACTGCACAAAAATGACAATGCAGTAAATCACCAGGGGCCATTGATATACCAGGGCCTGTCTATTCAAACAATTGGGCATCCAGGGTTCTTTCCTTGATATGCTTCAGGACAACCTGTGAAAAGGCCTCCATGGTCAACCCCATGCGGACCTTACCATCCAGAGTTCTCACTGCCAGGGTGCTGGATTCTCTTTCTTTTTCACCCACGGTTATGATAAGGGGAATATAGTTTACTTGGGCTTCCCGGATTTTCTTTTTCAGGCTTTCGGTTCTTTTATCCACTTCACATCGGATACCCAGATTTGACATCTCTTTTTGCAGCGTTTCTGCATGGGGGTTGAGTTCGTCATTGATGGGCAGCAAAATGGCCTGGACCGGGGCCAGCCACAAGGGAAATTTTCCAGCAAAATGTTCTACCAGGATTCCGAAAAACCGCTCAATGGAGCCGTAAATCACCCGGTGTATCATGACGGGGCGGTGTTTTTCATTGTCAGTGCCCTTGTAGGTGAGATCAAACCGTTCCGGCAGGGCCATGTCCAGCTGGATGGTTCCGCATTGCCAGGTTCTGCCCAGGGCATCCTTAATGTGGATGTCAATTTTAGGACCATAAAAGGCCCCGTCGCCTTCATTGATGAGGTACTCCCGGCCATATTTATCCAGGGCATTCTTAAGCCCGTTGGTGGCCTGTTCCCATTTTTCGTCGGATCCAATGGATTTTTCAGGACGGGTGGACAGTTCCAGGTGGAATCCCAGCCCAAATTGGCTGTACACCTTTTCCACCAGTTGAAGTACCCCAAGTATTTCTTCCTCAATCTGCTCCGGCATCATGAAAATATGGGCATCATCCTGGTGAAACGCCCGGACCCGGAACAGCCCTGACAGGGCACCTGAAAGCTCATGCCGGTGGACCAGCCCGATCTCCCCGGCTCGTATGGGTAAATCCCTGTAGGAATGGGATCCGGTCTTGTACAGCAACATGCCGCCGGGGCAGTTCATGGGTTTGATGGCGTACTCTTCTTCATCCACCACAGAGGTGTACATGTTTTCTCTGTAATTTTCCCAGTGCCCGCTCTTTTCCCATAAATGACGGCTGAGCATCACCGGCGTTTTAGTTTCCACGTACCCTGCTTCCCTGTGGGCCTCCCTCCAATAATCCAGAAGCACATTCCACATATCCATGCCCCGGGCATGGAAAAAGGGCATGCCTGCGGCTTCCTGGTGGAAGCTGAACAGATCCAGTTTGTTACCGATTTTACGATGATCTCTTTTTTGGGCCTCCTCAATGAGGTGAAGGTGTTTTTTTAGCTCTTTTTTATCAAAAAAAGCGGTGCCATAGACACGCTGGAGTTGTTGCCGGGTTTGGTCTGCCCGCCAGTAGGCCCCGGAGGTTTTCATGAGCTTGATACCCTTGATCATGCCGGTATGGGGAATGTGGGGTCCCCGGCACAGATCCGTGAATCCGCCCTGACGGTAAAGGGAAATCTCCTGGTCTTCCAGGGCTTTGATGAGCTCCATTTTATAAGGGTTGTCCTTGAACATGGCAAGGGCCTCATCCTTGGATACCACCGTACGTTCAAAGGTTTTTTTGGCTTTGATGATTTTTTGCATCTCCGCTTCAATGGCGGGAAAATCCTCTTCAGAGACCGGGTCCATGTCGATGTCATAATAAAAGCCATCTTCCACCACCGGTCCGATGGTGAGATCCGCACGTTGGTAGAGGTTTTGTATGGCTTCTGCCATGACATGGGCGGCACTGTGCCGCAAAATTTCAAGGGCTGCATCATCCCGGGTGGTGATAAATTTTAACCCACAGTCGCAAGTGATGTTACTGCTTAAATCCATGGGTTGACCATCCACCTCCATGGCCACACAGCTTCGGGCAAATCCTTCGGAGATGGTTTTTGCCACATCCATTCCAGTGGGAAAGGCTTCAAAAACCTTTATACTATTATCAGGAAGTGTTATGTTGATCATTATTTTAATCCATTGTTAAAATGTTCAATTAAAATTATATGGAAATGCTTGTAAAATAGAAGGTTGTTTTGGCATCCTTCATTTCTACTTTACACTTTCACGAGGTAAAAAGTCCATTTGCCCATTTTTTGATGGTCGTCCTTAAAAAATTGTAACGTATTTTTGGAGGCATATGTTAAGGATGCCGTTATTTTTTATCTTTGTTGTGGGTAAACCCAGGTACCAATCAGGTCTAACCACGGCAGTTATTTATAAATTCCTGCAAAACCCACTGTAAAAACAGGGATTTTAATCCGGCATGATACCTTTGAACGTATTCATGTCGATTATTTGTGGAAAACTTAAACATTAAGGCAACTGCCTGAAACGGTCAAGAAAAAAATGATTGATTATACTATGATCAGCTCAGATGAGGAGTTAGCAAGTATATGTAACACGCTAAAAACAAAAAATCAAATTGCCATGGATCTTGAGGCGGATTCCATGCACCATTTCAAGGAAAAGGTCTGTTTGATACAGATTGCCGATGACGCACAAAATATTCTTATTGATCCGTTGGCTATCACTGATTTTTCTCCTTTGAAATTGTTTTGTGAAGATGCAACCATCATCAAGGTCTTCCATGGCGCAGATTTTGATATCAGAACCCTGGAAAGGGATTGTGATGTTCGGATTCATAACCTTTTCGACACAGAGATAGCCTGCCGTTTCCTTGGCATCCAGCGGCGCAGCCTTGCCGCCTTGTTGAAAAAACATTTTGATCTCTGCCTGGATAAGCGATTCCAAAAAACCGACTGGTCCAAAAGGCCCCTGTCGGACGAGATGATTACATACAGTATCAATGATGTGGTAAATCTTCTGGAACTTTCCCAGATTTTGAAAAAAAAGCTTGAAGACTGCGGTAGGCTGGCCTGGGCCCAGGAGGAGTTTCAACTACAGACGCTGGTAAAGCATGACAACAATACCACAGACCCCCTTTTCATGAAATTCAAAGGGGCCGGAAAGATGTCCCGTCGAGGCCTGGCTGTTCTGGAACAGCTGCTCCATGTCCGCATGAACATTGCTAGCCAGAAGAACCTTCCTCTATTTAAGATCATGGGAGCGGAAACCATTTCCCGCATGGCCACCCTCCGTCCTGTCACCCTTGTGGAACTCAAACAATCAAAGGCCCTGAGCCCCAAGCAGATGGGAATGTATGGTGAAAAATGCCTCAAAGCCATCTTGGAAGGTCTTGCCGTTCCCCCCGATGGGCTGCCGGTATATCCTCGTAAAAAAGCGCCGGATGTGGCACCTGAAATTCCGGGAAGAATCCGTGCCCTCAAGGAAATGCGAGAAGAAATGAGCAAAAAAACCGGCATGGAACCGGGATTCCTCATTAACAATTCCCTGATCACCACAATTGCCATGGCTTCCCCTGGCAGTCAGCAGGAATTGTTGGAAATAGACGGTGCCCGGCACTGGCAGATGGATATTCTTGGACAAAAAATTATCAATATCTTAAACATATGCGCTTGATATGGCTTTGTTTCCTGAAATTCAGAGATGGTTTTTTCTGTTGGCATAAGCCGTGGGGTTAGATTCCCCTGAGCTAACACTACAGCGACACTTTCATGATGCCCCAGTTTGGAGGCCCACCTGTCGACACTTGATTTATAGTGAAATAAGTAAAGTGTCGCTGAAATGCTAAAGCTTCAGGGATTTTTTTACCAGTTTTTTATAACTGCCACGGGCAGATCGCAGGGGGTACCCGGGATTGCCCACAACGAAGCATGAAAGAATATTAGGCACACCTACTATTTCATATAGGCGGCAGTAACCACCTACCACAACGAAATTTGAAACTCTAATTGTTCCGGTAGTTTGGACGGAGTCTTGTATAAAAAAAATAAAAAAGGATTTTTAACATGGACCTAAGCTTTTCCAAAATGGAGGGATTGGGGAACGATTTTATCCTCATGGATGACAGAACCGGTGCCATAAGCCAGCAGCATAATTACCCGGACATTGCCAGCAGGCTTTGTTCTCGTAATTTTGGTATCGGAGCTGACGGTATTATCCTGATTCTCAACTCTTGCACTGAAGATATTCGATTTCGTATTTTCAATGCCGATGGCTCCGAGGCCCAGATGTGTGGCAATGGCATGCGCTGCTTTGCAAAATTACTTTTTGAAACCGGAATTATAACCCAACCTCGATTTTATGTGGAAACCCTTGCCGGGCGGGTAACGCCAGAAGTGCTTCTTGACAGGGAAAACCGCGTCACTGCCGTTCGGGTGGACATGGGAGAACCTATTTTACTCCCAGATAAAGTCCCCTTTAAAGGGGCGCTACCAGACTCTTTCAGTCACCCCCTAACCGTGGGAGATGACACGGTCTTTCTCACCCCTGTTTCCATGGGCAACCCCCATGCTGTAATCTTTGTACCGGACGTCAACACCGTGGATGTTGAAAAAAAAGGCCCCCCCATTGAAACCCATCCCCGGTTTCCCGAAAAAACCAATGTGGAGTTCATTGAAATTGTGAATGCCCATGAAATTAATATGCGGGTGTGGGAGCGGGGAGCAGGTGAAACCCTGGCCTGTGGTACCGGTGCCTGTGCCGCTGTGGTGGCCTCGCACTTAAACGGTAAAACAGACCCAGAAGTCATGGTGCATCTGGCGGGTGGTGATCTCAATATCCGCTGGGATAAAAAAACAAACCATATCCACAAGACAGGGCCTGCCACCTTTGTCTTTTCCGGTCAATATCAGCTTTAAATCGTCTTTGTTTCTTGATATGCGATGATCAAGTGTTTTGTGTTTAAATGAATGCCGTAATCAAGCCCTATCTAACTGACATTATCCATGGGGTTGAATATTTCAAATGACAAACCCATCAAACAATAGTATATGGATAGACAAAAAATTTTCACCACCAGGCGCTGGCGCCTTAATAAACAATAGTTGGGGAGACAGAAAATGTACGTACTCAGATTTTTGGACATGGATGATAATCTCCATATGGGGTTTGCCTTTGATGGAAATACAGCCCGAATAATCAAAGGAAGTATTTTCGATGACTTTGACACCACCAATAAAAAAGTGGCTGTCCAGAAAATTCTGGCCCCTGTTCAACCCACTGCTATTTTCTGCATTGGACTCAATTACAGACTTCATGCCAAAGAGACCGGCATGCCCATACCGGAGTACCCTGTGGTTTTCATGAAAAATCCGGCGGCCATTACCGGACCCCGGGAGAGTATTATTATCCCCCGCTCGTGCATTGATCCCCCCCAGGTGGACTATGAGGCAGAACTTGCGGTGGTTATTGGTAAAACCTGTAAAAATGTTACTCCAGATGAGGCCATGGCGTATATATTCGGCTACTCGTGTGCCAATGATATCTCTGCACGGCGATGGCAGAAGCATGCCGGTGGCGGACAGTGGATCAGGGGTAAAAGCTTTGACACCTTTTGCCCCATGGGACCCACCCTGGTGACGGCGGATGAAATTACCAATCCCCAGTCTTTGACCGTTGAATGTCGTTTGAATGGAAAATTAATGCAGGAAAGCTCCACCTCAGACATGATTTTTTCCATTGGGGAAATCATATCTTATCTATCAGAGAGTACTACATTGCTGCCAGGCACCGTTATCCTCACCGGCACCCCCAGCGGGGTGGGTTTTACCAGAAAACCCCAAGTGTTTCTCAGGTCCGGTGATGTCCTTGAAACCTCCATAACCGGCATGGGGTACCTGGAAAACAGGGTGGTTGAAGAGACTGACTAACCGGGTGAATCCAAACCCTGTCATGTCAAAGGCTCAGGGACTTACAGGGTAAGGGTAACTTGCCAATATTAATGACTCTGCAGCAATTCCCGGTCACCATTTAACAGCCTTATATTATTCGATATTTATTAAGGTGATTTCGCGAAGATTGAAAGATAAAATTCAATAATTTCAAGCGGTTATCCTATATTCGGCCGGGAATAGCTGATGACTCTGGCCCTTTAATGCTTTGACTTCTTTGTGGGAGTGCTCATAACATCGGCCAGTCATCATAATTGGTGGGCAAATGGGCCAGCTTGTACTTTTGACAACGGCTTGTGTTTTAAAAAACTTAAGCAAAAGTGTCAATAACGCAAGCCTGTCCCCTCCCCAGAGTGGCAGATGTTATGACTAACTTCTGGAAGCGTTATTTTTCTTGGGAGGAAGCCACTCTAATGGGTAATCAGCTGGCCCGTGTTTCCTCCATGGGAGGTGATTGCCTTGGAGAGATTAAGATGTCGTCCCTGTTCTCTCCCAGATTCATAGGCCGAACGGCTGGAACTGCTGTGGGACATGGGAGTGGTCTTGATCCTGGGATGACGCATGTGAAAATGGTGTTGTAACCGCTTGTCTTCCACGGCAACAAGGCCCAGCTCATGGGCATCATTCTCCGGGTTTCCCATGGCCCGGGCCATGAAATCCCTTTTCTGTGATCCGAGTTGTTCCTTGAATCCCGCCACCACACCCGTCATGTATCCAGATTTACTCCGGCAGCTGGGGTGTTTTTTTTTGTATTCCCACCAGCAGAATTCTGCGTATTTTAAAATATAATGAAATACATAATCGGCAATCTTGATATTGGTAACCGTTCCAGTAATTTCCAGTACATAACCAACCCGGCCTCGCTGAACCATGAATGAGCTTACCCAGACAGTTTGCACAAAATAAAAATCTTCCACAATCACTGAAGCAAGAATTGCGGCCTGGCTTCGTTTGAGCACGGCATCTGTGATAAGAATGGACTCAAAATCCCTTGGTTTATCATGGTGGATGATATCAATGTTGTACCTGGAAATAAGTTGGTTGGCTTTGGCAGCAGCAGATTCGGCTTCAAATCTGTTTTTTGACGCAGCAAGTCCCATGAGTTTTTTTACTTTGCCCATGATTTTATTCGGCTCATTCCGGGTATCTTCCCACACCCTTTCTTCCAGGCTGCGATAACTGCCAGAGGCCCGGGGATTGGCCTGTATTTTTCTGCAACACATCTGGAAAATTTTTCCGTGGGGGGATTGGAGCTGTTCTTCGGGAAATGTGGCTGCCATCTGGTGGGCCACCTCATGGCGCAGCACTTCAGCTATGGAGTCCCACCGGCCATTCATCAAAAGACTCCGGCTCAGCCTAATTTCACGGACATCGTTCACCCATTGTCCCAGACAAGATTTCATGTTCATGATTACAAATGAGGGCATCTTCAGTCTATTTGCCAGCTCATGGTCCGTATATGCCAGATTATAACGAATTCTTTCCCATTCAAATTGAAGTCTTTCAAGCATTTCCCGCTCCAGCTTTTCCCGGAGCATTCCTTCATTTTTCTTCACATTCCCTCTTTCAATATATGGTGCAGCAACTCATTGACTTCATTGCGGGTGTAGGGTTTAATCAGGGCGGCATCAAATCCGAACTCTTTGTAGTTGGTCATGGTGGGGCTGTGTGGGGATCCGCTGATAACAATGGCTTTTACATTCCCATCAATTTTTTTTAATTTTTTAAGGGTGGCGCTGCCACAGATATCACCAGAAATAACTTGATCCAGGATGACCAGATCAAATGGGGCTCCGTCCTGGCAGGCACACTGAAAAACTTTGATGGCAGCCTGGCTGCCTTCCACCAGTTCCACCTCATATCCCATGCTCTGGATAATATTTCCCATAAGGCGCCGCATGGCAATTTCATCATCCATCACCATGATTTTGAGCCCTTGTTCCTTTTGTTCAAAGTATTTTTCACCCAGTTGGACCATGCGTTTTGGGTCATAGGCGGGGATCAAAAGGGTTACCCTGGTACCCTTTTTTTTGTTGGAATCAATGGATATGGTACCACCATGATTTTCCAGTATTGAGCTGACCACGGCAAGGCCCAGTCCCATGCCCTTTTGAACTCCCCGTTTTTTCGTTGAAAAGTAAGGATCAAATATTTTTGGCAATACCTGCTCAGGGATACCGAAGCCGGTGTCTTTGATTTCAACCTTTACAAACCGGCCGCTACCTGGGGATTTAAAATAATTAATACTGGAAATATCCTGGGAGATAAGATGGTTTTCAGCCCCAAGGGTGAGGGTGCCGCCTTGGGGCATGGATTCCACGGAATTGATCAATAGATTCTGGAACACAATGCGCATTTGGGCCACATCAAAATTCACTGGCCACAGGTCATTGTCAATATCAACCACCACCTCAAGGTCCTCAATATTGGAAATCTCCCCCACCGATGCCTTGAGGGCGCCATTGAGTCTGCCAATGTTTTTTTCGCTGTACTCGTACCCGGATATTGCCAGAAATTTGTGACTCAGATCCCTGGCCATTTTCGCAGAAATTTCAGCTTCTTTAAGAAAATCAAGCCGCTCATCGTCCTGGGAAGCGAGATTAATTGCAAGTGAAATATTTCCCATGATCACGGCCAGAAGATTATTATAATCATGGGCAATGCCACCAGCCAGTACCCTGAATGCTGCATTTTTCTTGGATTGAATATTCTGCTTTTCTCTGAGTTTTAAAATAGTAATATCCCTGACAATATGAACTGCCTGGTAGGGGGAAAAGCCATCCCTTAAAATGGGATCCACTGTGATAAGCCACCACTTTCCATCCGGCCGCTGAATCTCATGGGATACCCGTTCAGATTTTTTTAAGGCCTGCTCCAGGGGGCACGGATCAATATCGAGGCAATTGGTGATGATATCATGGCAATGTTTTCCAACAATATCTTTTGGCAACTGCCGTACAAATTTTTGACAGGTTTCGTTTGTTTTAAGAATCTGGCAATGATCATCAACGATGCTCACCCAGTCGGAAATGGAATTAAATGTGTGTTGCCATTGATCCCGGGCCTGCCCCAGAGCTTTATTCTTGGCCTTTAATTCTGAAATGTCCCGTATGCAGGCGATGAGGCCGGTGACATTTTTGTTTTCATTGAATTCAGGGAAGAGTTCTGCCTGATAAGATAACATTTGTGTTCCATTACAAGTAGTGGGATCATTGCTGGCAGTGGGATATTTAAATTCAAACTTCAGTGGGGTGGCATTCTTAAAGACTTTAAGAATTTTTTTCCGAAACAGGTCACACAATTCCCGGGGAAGTTTAATCTCTTCGCTGCTGCGCCCCAGATACCGCTCCGGTGTAAAGCCCGTGGTATCATAAAATGCCTGATTGGCATACACCGGACGAAGCTGCCTGTCAATGCGGATAATATTGTCAGAGGTATTGTTTAGAACCGTGGAAAAATGGGCTTCCTTTTTCTGCAGTTTTTTATTTAATTCATCATGTTTTTCCTGAAGTTGTGCGAGCTGCTGCTTTAATTCATGATTTGTTGGGGGCATTGCACATGGCCTTTAGGAATGAGTCCGAATTGACATATCCTTTTAAAAATTGGGGAACACTATCCTTCGACGGTGGCTTGTTCTGAAATGGGCAAGTTATTTAAGACCGGTTATCTTAGTAATATCATTGTGGTATCTTCAGATTACCCTGAAAGTCGTTTTGTTTTTTAAAAGATAGAACTTGATGAACCTGTAAAAAATCGGCCCATGGGATTTTTACCACATCATAGACGGGTTTAAGTCCCCCTTCATTCACAATGGGTTGCAATGAAAAATTGATTGGTTTTCGAATCAATTATTTTTAGGTAGTCACACAACTTCAATTTTTGTGTTTGGTTCATTGCTGATAGGGCAGTGTTGCTTGCGAGAGCCTCGAAATGGTTGTAGTCTGATTGGTCCAAATTTGATGGGAGCTTATTGGGTGAGAAAATACCATTGCTAATCCGGGAGTTCCATTCATTGTGACTAAGTCTCAAGTTATCTCCATTCGGTAAATATGTTTCTTGGGAGTCTTTTCTTCATTTTTGCTG
>CAKZLA010000511.1 GCA_937124525.1 uncultured Desulfobacterium sp. | reverse complement strand
CCAGTTCTGTGTTTGGGGTGCCTGACTTGCAGAGTGTGCAGCTCGGGGACTGATTGTCGGATTACCTTACTCACCACTATGGCAATTATCATCAGCGAGTTCCATGATATACCTTATGAAATTTTTCGCTACAGTTGCCTTTAAAGCCTTTTGAAATGATTTGGAGGAGGGAAATTTTTCCCTTTCCTCAGCGGCTGTCTGGATGCTCGGTATTAAATTATCCCTGAAAGATCTACTGCTGTAAAAATTAGCAGTAAAAATAAGAATAAATTAATCCGTTTTCTAAACGACTCCTTTTTTAACGGATGACTCTATAAGTGTTAACTTGATCTAATCTGCTAAAATAATTAGTTATTTTAGTAGATATTGATGATTTGTTTTTTTAAATATGACATGCATATGGATGACACATTTCCATTTTCCAAGGCATTTGCAATTTGAGGCTGGCAAAATTCATGCTCGTTTTTTATAATAATAGCTAATAAATGCCTGATTGTTAAGCTAAATGGCCAGATCAGCACCTGTAGCCTTGTCTGAAAATAATAACAGTTTTAAATTGTTTATATCAAAATAATTCATTGGTCTAATCGATCCAAATAATGTAAATTGTTCGGCGTGGAAGATATCTTTTGAAAGAGAAGGGCCATGAAAATTTTAAAAGACACCAAAACAACGCAAGATTTTTGCTTGGTTTCATAGCCTAACATTAAAGAAGGGGATAAAATGAAAATTACTATATTGCAAGGAAGTGCCAGAAAAAAAGGAAATACCGCCAGAGTGTTAACTTGGGTTGAAGAAGAATTAACTGGCATGGGGCATGATGTTGATAGTATCTACCTGCATTCTAAAACCCTAAAAGGATGCATGGGGTGCGGCAAGTGCAAGGAAAAACCTGAGCCCACAGGATGTATTCAAAAGGATGATATGCCGAGTGTTCTGGAAAAAATGATCCAGTCACAATTAGTAATTTTCAGCTCACCTCTGTATTTTTGGGGATTCTCCGCTCAAATCAAGGCTGTTATCGACAGGACATACTGTCTTTATACCAATGCCAATCAGCCTTGCCACGCCTCACTTGTCGCTGGTCAGCGCCAAGCACTAATTGCAACAGGTGCCGGAGGTTATGATGATAATGCTGAAGGAATGGTGGATGCTTTCGGACGGATGCAAAAATACCACAAGGCCGTAAATGCGGGAGCCCTGTTTATTGATTCTTGCACCACACCTGATGCGTTAGGTGAGTTAGTTCAGCAGCAAGCTATTGAATTTGCAAAAAAAATCGTTTCATAATTAATTTTTAGCAACATAATGATGACGGTATAAACCGTTATCATTATGTTAAACTTTTTGTATTTATTAAGCGTCGAAAAACAGTTCCCTGCTGATTTGTCGAGAAATCAACAGGGCAACGTTCTAATTAAATTAATCTTCACAGCAAAAATCGGGGGTTGATCATAACGTTGGTAACCTTGTGTTGGAATTTTAGCAATGAACAATAAGAAGCCCTACCCTACCTCTTTAAAACGAGAATGACTGAAATTCACCTTAAAAAGTCATTTTTTTTCAGTTAAAGCGTAAAGCAAGCGGTGAAGGATGCCTAATCTTTGAGGATTTCAGGAATGCGAAAACTTAAGCTCTGGGCTAAAATATGCTATTATTTACCGGGTCTGACAAACAGCCATAGCCAAAGAACAACAGCACAGGCAATTGCGCCTATCCCAAACAAAGAGAGACCGAAAATCTGGGGAGACGACTTAAAGCTCAAGAGAAGGGAAGACGCAATAATCAAGGATGAAATAATCATGGATACCGAGCGGTTATAACTCTCTCGCTGATAAGACTCCAGGATTTTTTCCAATTTTTGGATGTCAAAACCCAGGACAAATTTACCTTTTCTTGCCTGGCGGATGATGGCAATGCTGTCCCGGGGAATTTCTTGGAGCAGCTGAAGGGATTCCACCGAAAGACTGGAAAAATCTTCGTAAATACGTGACAGGGACATCCGCTCCATCTTTTTTTTCTTGATAAATGGTGCTGCATAGCCAACCATATCAAAGTCTGGATCAAGTTTCTGGGCAACGCCTTCAACTGCTGCAAAGGACTTCATCATCAAAAACGTGTCCGGATACAGCCGGAGTCTGTGTTTGGCCGTAATCTTTAGAAGATCCTGCAATAACCGTCCCATATTGATATGTTTCAAGGCCTTGGTCAGATACTGGGCGATAAATGTGGACATGTCCCGTTCCAAAAATCGCATGTCCGGCTCATCATCATATTCAGTGAGCTCCAGCAGGTAGTGGCAGGTTGCCGACGAATTTTCAGTAACAACGCTTGCAATCAGGTCAATAAAGACTTCCCGGGCCCGGCGGTCCATGAATCCCATCATTCCGAAATCCACAGGTCCCAACACATTATTGGGCAGCACAAAGAGATTGCCCGGGTGAAGATCGGCATGGAAAAAACCGTATTCAAATACCTGTTTTAAAATTAAATCTGCCCCTCGCTGGGTTAATGTCCTTCGATCCATGCCGTGTTCATCAAGTGCCTTTATATCTGAGATTTTGATTCCCTGGATATATTCCATGGTCAAAACGGTTTCCGTGGTTTTATCCAGATAGACCTTGGGAATGTGGATGGTGGAATCAAACATAAACTGCCGGGCCACTCGTTCCATATTGGATGCTTCCAGGGTGTAATCCATCTCTTTGTCCAGGGTTTCGGCAAACTCCTCAACGATTTTTACGGGTCTAAAAAAAGAGAGATCTTCAATATGACGCTCCATCAAGGTGGCCAAATGGTTCATGATTTCAAGATCCACCGTGATTTGTTTTCTGATATCCGGGCGCTGGATTTTTACGGCAACCTTTTCGCCGGTTTTCAATCTTGCCAGATGAACCTGGCCGATGGATGCCGAGGCAATGGGTTCTTTTTCCATGGAATCAAAGGGATTGTCTTTGTCACCAAAGGCCTTTGTCACTGTTTTTTCCGCATCTGAAAAGGGGAATTCCGGCACATTGTCCTGGAGTTTTTCAAGTTCAAAAATAAATTCCAATGGAATCAAGTCGGGACGAGTGGAGAGGATTTGACCAAATTTAATAAAGGTAGGGCCAAGTTCTTCAAATAGAAGTCTCGTTCGTTGGGATTGGGTTAAGCGTTCAAGCCGGGCAGGTTTATCCCTTGAGATCATTTTCAGGCCAATTTCAAGATATCGGTCAATGTTCAGTGCCTCAATAATATGACCGAATCCATACTTGAAAATGATGGTTAATATCTGACGGTAACGGTTGATGTTCCGGTATGTACGGCCTACAACATCAAAGTTTTTCAGGGTAAGCATAAAAAATAAAGTTTCCAATCAAAAAATAAAGTTTGGCCTTTTTTAAAATCCTCCACTCGCTTTGAGGATGATATAAAGTGGATCGTGGCCGTCTCCTTAAAGACAGTAAGAACCACGGCGGTCTTGTTTGGTCTAAAAAGGATTATTGATTTTATCCATGAGGGGTATATGTTGCCTTTAAAAGCATTGACAATATAGATTTTTTTGTAGACACTTTTACAGAATAGAGATCTTGCGTGTCATAACGAAATATGGGCCAACGGATTGGGGGAATAAATCATGTTTATCCTTGATTTTTCATATGGGTTGCTTCCATGAAAAGAGCATTGATACTGGCCGGAGGCGGTTCCAGGGGCGCCTTTCAAATAGGGGTCTGGAAATATCTCACCGAGAGGAACTGGATACCTGACATTATCTGCGGTACTTCCGTGGGGGCCATCAATGCCACCATCATAGGTTCAGGCCTGGATGTCCCCACATTAATTCGGCTGTGGACCACCTACAATCGCAGAAAAATGTATCAGCCCCGGCTGATTCCCTTTTTATCATATCTATTGTCCGGGCGGGCATTAAAACCCCTTTTGGATACCCGCCCCATGCAGACCATGATTTCGGACCATGTTGATTTTAATTATTTAAAACATAATCCCACAAAGGTGGTGATTTCCACCGTCAACGTTCTTACATCCCGCCCCTGCTTTTTTGATAATTCTGAAATACGGCTGGAACATATTATGGCATCCAGCGCCATACCCATCCTTTTTCCTTGGCAATATATAGACGGCGTGCCCCACTGGGATGGCGGAACCATGGCAAACATCCCTTTGCAGGCAGCATTGGATTATGGCGTAGATGAAATTATTATTGTATTTCTTTCACCCGTTGGGCACACGCCCCAGTCGTTCCCAGGAAATGTTCCCACAGCGTTGGAGGTTGTTTTTGAACAATTTCTTTCCGGATCTTATTACAGTGCACTCATGGCCAGTGGGTATGACGACACACCCCTTCCATCTTCCCCGTCAAGCCACACAATAAAAAATAAGCCCTGTGAATCCCATAACAGACAGCCCAATATTATTACCCTGGCACCCGGAAAAATGTTAGGCTTTAAGTCTTTGTTGAATTTCTCAGTGTCCCAGGCTGAAACCATTATTGATGAAGGCTATAAAATCGCTAATATACATTTGAAATCGTTTATTTAGGAATGGGTCTGACATATCCATTTAAAAATTGGGGACACACTTCCTCCATCGGTAGCGCGTTTTTGAAATGGGTAAACTTTCCTAAAATAGCCATAGACGCATACCTCCCCATGATATTAATTTAAAATCTGATTTCTGCAGCAAAGTTTGGCAATCGGATTGATTACCAGATCAAAATCCTGAGTTTTCGGAAAAAGCCTCAGATGTTCAGAGTCTGGCAATTTATAAACCTGACTGGTTTTAGTATAATTTAGTGGGTTTCGGGTGGTATTGGCGGGACATGCCCGAATCAAAAGGTGATGATTTCATATCCTTTATCACGGTATGTTGACATGCCGGGATGGCCGGACATATCGTCAAGAAGAGTCAGTCCCTGTTCCTTTGCCGCCTCAAGGGTTCCCAGTTTACTTGAACAGGCTTTACAAACCCCTTCAACAAGACCTGCCTCCAAATTCTTTTTCCACAATCCATTTAAGGGATTACCGGATTTAACCAGTTCGGGAATCATCTTAACTGAAGCCCCTTCAATGATGATTTTTGCTTCATCTCCTTTTGCTTTCATGTCTAATGCGTTCAAAAGCACATGTATGAAGCACATGGGATCTCCGTTAAAGACAAACAGTGCGAATTTTTTCATGATTCAATTCCTTTGTTTATTTTGGCTTTTGCCCAACGTTACGGTTAAGCAGCGGCGCGTAGCGCCGCCACAATCAAGCGGTTGTTAACTGACGTTTGTCTATTTTGGAATTTTGCTCAGCGAGATGCCCAGTGCCTTGGCTACCCCTTCGCCATAGGCTTGGTCGGCCTTCAGGCAGTTGCCGATATGGCGGATTTTGATCATCTCCGGCGCATCGTCCATGGCGCGGGCGGTGTTGCCGAACAGGACCTCCTGTTGCTCCTTACTCATCAGGCGAAAGAGCTTGCCCGGCTGGGTATAATAATCACTGTCATCCTCGCGGGCGTTCCAGTGGGCCGCTGCACCACTCAGAGCCAGAGGCGGCTCGGAAAAATCGGGCTGTTCCTGCCACTCCCCATAGCTGTTGGGCTCATAGCCGAGAGTCGAGCCATAGTTGCCGTCCACCCGCATCTGGCCGTCGCGGTGATAACTGTGGAAGGGGCAGCGGGCTCTATTCACCGGAATGAGGTGATGGTTAACCCCCAACCGGTAACGCTGAGTGTCGCCGTAAGAGAAAAGGCGTCCCTGGAGCATTTTGTCGGGTGAGAAGCTGATACCTGGCACCACATTGGCCGGATTAAAAGCAGCCTGCTCCACCTCGGCAAAATAGTTTTCCGGGTTCTTGTTAAGTTGCATGGTCCCCACCTCGATAAGGGGATAATCCTTTTTGTACCAGACCTTG
>CAKZLA010000510.1 GCA_937124525.1 uncultured Desulfobacterium sp. | reverse complement strand
AGCACAGGGCCTATAACCAATATTAAAGTGAGCATAATGCCAATAAATATCAGCATTACTATGCTGGTGGCAGTAAAACGCTTAAGGCCAAACCGTTCTAAGTGAACCACAGGCCAATCTAATAAATAAGCTATGATCAGTGCCACTAACACAGGCACAATTAATGGGCCAAAAAAATACAACATGGCAACCAGTACCAACAATAAAAAAAGTAAAGTGACTGAATCAGGATCAGAAAACTTTTTTTCATACCATGCTTTTACATATTCAAACACGTAACGGCTCCACTAATAACAACCCCTGTTGTTTATTTAACTTGTAATAATACGCTTTTTTTTGCAAATATCGTTCAATATCATCAGTGTTTTGTTCTTGTGAGATATTAAAGGTAATTGCTTGTTTTAACGATATTGCATCACGCAGCCCTAATTTAAACTGAATAAATTGCTGTGGGCATTTATAAGTGCGTAAATTTAGCTCTAGCATACTCGTTTCGCTACCTATTCACATTAATAATAAGTCCTATAACAGGGCCAATTGAGATTAACCGCAGTTAAATTTAACTTTTTCTTAAAACAACCTCTGCAATGGTTTATCCTTATAGTATCGTTAGCTATCAGGATACGTTAATGCCTAATTCGCATAATAAAGCGCAATTGCCTAGCAATCCAACTCTCAAAGAAATTAATTGGTTTAAAAAGCAAATTAATTGGGGGGAGCTGCCGCATTTTTATCATTTAGTGGCTTCGTCGGTAAGTGAATGTGAAAGTATTTTAGATCACGGATTTGATAATGCCCATTGGCAGGTGGTCAGAAGAATGATACATACCTCTGCTGATTTTGAATATATCAAAAGTGTCAGATTTTATAAAAATGCGCTCTTAGCTGGTATCCAGGCCATCCAAAAGGGCTGTAGTATTTTCACGGATACCAACATGGCCCGGGTGGGCATCAGAAAAGGAGAACTTTCCAGCTTTGGTGGTGAGGTCAGATGCATGATTGCCGATAAGGACGTGGCAGAGACTGCAAAAAGTACTGGGGTGACCCGGGCCCTGGCCGCTGTGGATAAGGCATCCAGCGAGATGGATGGTGCCATTTATGTGGTGGGCAATGCACCCACAGCCCTTTTGCGTCTCATTGAGTTGATCCGGGAAGACAAGATTAAACCTGCCCTCATCGTGGGATTGCCCGTGGGATTTGTCAATGCCGCAGAATCCAAGGATGAATTGATGACCCTGGAATTTCCCTATATTTCCAATAAGGGCAGAAAAGGGGGCTCCAATGTGGCCGCCAGTATCATTAATGCCATGGCCATCATGGCGGTAAAAGAATAGGATTGGTCCATGAAAGGATTTGTCATTGCAGGAACCGGCAGCGGCAGTGGGAAAACCACGGCGTCCCTGGGGATAATGGCCTGGCTGGCGGAGATGGGATACCGGGTGGCCCCCTTTAAAGTGGGGCCGGATTTCATTGATCCCGGGCATCATACCGCTTTAACCGGCACCCCCAGCAGAAACCTTGATTCCTGGATGCTCACCCGGGAGATGAACCAGACAATTTTTGCCCGGGGCTGCAAAGATAAAGATGTGGCCGTGGTGGAAGGGGTCATGGGGCTTTTTGACGGTTACAGCGGTGTTTCAGAAGCTGGCTCCACGGCCCAGATGGCCAAATGGCTGGGACTTCCCGTGGTGTTGTTAGTGGATGCCAGGAGCATGGCCCGAAGTGCCGCCGCCATTGTCAAAGGATTTGAGGAATTTGATCCAGATCTTGAATTTGCAGGGGTTATCTTCAGTAAAACCGGTAGTGACCGCCACTATGAATACCTTAGAGAGGCGGTGGAGAATCGATGTCAGATGAAATGTCTGGGGCATTTACCCCGCAATGAACATCTGGTGATGCCCGAACGTCATCTGGGACTGGTAACCTCTGATGAGCATCTGGTCTCATCCACCATGATACATACCCTGGTTTCCATGATCAACGGGCATACGGATTTGAAAAAGATGCTCAATATGCTGCCTGAAATCAAAATGGAAACGGAAGTAAAAAAACCGCTGCCTGATTTTAATGGTTCCTCTGAAATTTTAAATACTTCCCTTGAGGTATCACCAAAAAAAGAGAAAGAAGTCTCCTCCGGCGGTTTTGAAAAAGAAAAAACCATAAGAATCGCCGTTGCCAGGGATAAGGCGTTTTGCTTTTATTATCCGGAAAACCTGCAATTTTTGGAAGTAGCCGGGGCAGAGCTGGTCTTTTTTTCCCCCATGAAAGACATGGTTTTACCCGGGGATATCCATGGTATTTATCTGGGCGGGGGGTATCCTGAGTTATTTGCTGAAACCTTGTCTCAAAACAGTGCCATTCAGCAACAGATCAAAGAAAAAAGTGATCAGGGCATGCCCATTTACGGAGAGTGTGGCGGATTTATGTATCTTTGTTCCCATATCATCGGCATGGACGGGGCCACAACATATCCCATGACAGGTTGTTTTCCCTTTACCGCAGTCATGTCAAAAAAAATGCGATCTCTTGGGTATAGAGAGGTGTCCCTTGAGCAGGATTGTCTTGTGGGACAAAAAGGGGATATGCTCAGGGGGCATGAATTTCATTACTCTTCCCTGGAGGATGGAACCCTTGACTGTGATGGGATGCAACGCATTTACAGCGCATCTGCCCGGGCAGGAAAGGAAGTGTCCCTGGAAGGCTATTTAAAGGACAACACATTGGGAAGCTATATGCACATTCATTTTGGCAGTCATCCAGGGGCAGCAAAGGCTTTTGTATCACGGTGCAATGAATTTTGTAAAACAGGTGGGAGTACAGCAGGATGACCCAGGAAAAAAAATTGAGGCGGGGATTTACCACAGGGGCCTGCGCCGCAGCAGCCACCAAAGGGGCCCTTTATCATCTCTTGTTTAATGAAACCCTGAACCCCGTCAGGATTCAAAGCCTTACCCATGATCCCATCTCCGTGCCTGTTCATTGTATGGAAATCCTGGCGGACAACAGGGCTTCTTGTGTGGTGATCAAGGATGCCGGAGATGATCCCGATGTCACCCACAAGGCCCAGATTGGTGCCCGGGTGCAATGGTGTGCCTGTACACAAGAAGAAAAATCTCCTTTTTCATACAAGGACATTTCCATTGAGATCCGTGGGGGAGAAGGGGTGGGGCAGGTCACCAAACCCGGGCTTGAAGTGTTGCCGGGAAATCCTGCCATCAATTCCGGTCCGATTGAGATGATCCACCAGGCAGTGGCCGAGGTATTGGATCTTTTTTTTGAAAAAAATTCTGCCCATGGCAATGGGGAGACAGATGGTGCCGGGAAAGAAAAACCCTTTTCCCATGGAGACTCGTTTCCGGAAAAAATCATTGTGGAGGTGTTTGTTCCAGAGGGAGAGGTACTGGCAGAAAAGACCCTTAACGCAAGGTTGGGAATTCTGGGGGGGATATCCATCCTGGGAACCACGGGAATTGTAAAACCCATGTCCCATGATGCCTATATTGCCACCATAAAATCGGGCATTTCAGTGGCCGAAGCCATGGGAGACGGCACCCTTGTCTTTACCACGGGCAGAAGGAGTGAACGCTTTGCCATGGAGTTATTTCCCCACCTGCGGGAGGAGGCATTTATTCAGACGGGTGATTTTTTTAAAGCCTCCCTGGATGCGGCATCCGGGTCATCAAAGATGCGCCGGGTGATTATCACTGTGTTTTTTGGAAAAGCCGTGAAGATGGCCATGGGGTTTCCCCACACCCATGCGGCAAAATCAGAATTAACCTTGAAAAAACTGGCCGTGTGGGCAAAGGAGATTACAGGAGACGAGGTGTTATCCCAGAAAGTTAGCGAATCCAATACTGCTCGTCACGCTTTTACCTATATTCATCCTGATTTTCCTGAGCTGATATCCCATGTGGGTAAAATGATTATCAAATCAGCTGAAAACTTTTCCCGGGAAAAGCTGAAAATTGATGCGGTGATTTTTGATTTTGAAGGAAATCGGGTGTTTGATTCAGCCGTATAACTCGTGGCAAGTTGCCCCCCATACAACAAAGATTTAAAATGGTACTATGCCGCCGAGGGCTCTGCTGTCGGCACTCTGGGGCTGCATTCTTTTATAACGGTCATGTCCTGATGGACACAACGAAGATAGAAAATGGCTGTATGCCGCCCCCGGGGAGGGGTAATGGAAGCGACCCGGAACTGTTAGACAGCCCAATTGGTCTGTTCCATTACCCCT
>CAKZLA010000509.1 GCA_937124525.1 uncultured Desulfobacterium sp. | reverse complement strand
GTTTCTTGCATTGGGGGATGAACATTAACTTCTCCTTGTTATAAAATAAATTATAACAAGACAAACGCAATGCTTAATTAACTCTTATTTCTCAACAAATCAAGTATTTTATATTATTTTTTCAACATGCAAAAACCTAACCGGACACCACTGAATCAAAGTGCCATATCTTGTGCCAATTCAGCCTATCAAATTACAAGGTATAGATTGAGATATAGGAATCCTTCATATTAGCCCCAAAGTACTTTACACTTTTTTTGAAGAAAGTCTTTAAAAATGGGCAATGCTTTCAAAGACTGTAAAGTATTTTTAAAGGATGCCCAAAAGCCTCACCTAAATAAACAGTTCTGATGCCAGTGGGATTCCCGAACTCCGAATTTACAGGTCTTAAATCCCCCGGAACCCAACATGGATCTTAAATTCCTGCGGCAAGGTCCGCCCCCTGGGAAATGGCCCCTTTGGCATCCAGCTCCCCGGCCTTGTGGGCTCCTCCGATGATATGGCAGGGCACCGACCTTCCTTCAAGGGATTTTGCCAGGCCCACCCGGGACTCCTGTCCGGCACAGATGACCACATGATCCACAGCCAGCACCTTTGCGATTCCATCATGGACAATGTGCAGGCCTTCATCATCAAATTTTTCGTAGGCAACCCCGGCCATCATCTTCACCCCCCGCTGCTTTAACACGGCCCGGTGAATCCAACCAGTGGTTTTCCCCAGTCCGGCCCCGGGTTTGGTCTCCTTTCGCTGGAGGATATAAATGGTTCTGGGTGAACTGTCAGGCCCCCCTTGTGAGTTAACCGGAGCAAGGCCTCCGGATACTTGGTAGTTGCGATCCACTCCCCACTCTTTTAAAAATGCATCCCGATCCAGACTGGTGGAGTCCCCCTGGTGACTCAACAAGGTGGCCACGTCAAACCCGATGCCACCGGCACCAATGATGGCCACCCGGGAACCCAATGTATCACTTTTCTGGATGGCGTGGATATAAGAGAGCACCCGGGGATCATCACTTCCAGGAAATACCGGTTTTCTGGGTAGCACACCCGTGGCAATAATAATGTCATCAAAGGGCTTTTGCCCCTTGTCCCCTTCCCCGGAACCCTGGGAAGTTAGCTCAGATGCGGTCACTTTTTTACCCAAAACCAGGCAAACCCCCAATGTTTCCAGTTGCCGCCGAAAATATGCCAGGGTCTCGTTGAACTCCTCTTTGCCCGGGATCATTACCGCCAGATTAAGCAGGCCTCCAATGTCTGCCTGCTCGTCAAACAGGGTAATCCGGTGTCCCCGCCGGGCCGCATAAAGGGCAAAGGAGAGCCCGGCTGGTCCGGCCCCCACCACGGCAATATTTTTGGCTACCGCTGCGGGCTCAAATACAAGCTCCGTTTCATGGCAGGCCATGGGGTTGACCAGGCAGGAACAAATTTTTCCCTGGAAAATATGATCCAGGCAGGCCTGGTTGCACCCGATGCACACATTAATATCCCGGGGACGGTTCTGCCGGGCCTTTTCCATGAACTCTGGATCTGCCAGAAAGGGCCGGGCCATGGAGATCAGATCCGCTTCCTGGTCTGCCAGCACCTTTTCCGCCGTCTCCGGTGTGTTGATGCGGTTACTGGTCACCAGGGGCAGGGAAACAGCCCCCTTTAACTTTGCCGTCACCCAGGTAAAGGCGGCCCGGGGGACCATGCCGGCAATGGTGGGAATTCGAGCTTCGTGCCAGCCAATGCCCGTGGAGATGATGGTGGCCCCGGCTTTTTCCATTTCCCGGGCCAGGAGAATCACCTCATCCAGGGAACTGCCCCCCTGCATGAGATCCAGCATGGACAGTCGATAAATGATGATAAAATTCTTCCCCACCCGCTGGCGCACCCGGCCCACAATCTCCAGGGCAAATCGGATGCGATTTTCATAGCTGCCCCCCCATGGGTCCGTGCGATGGTTGGTAATCTTTGAAATAAATTGATTAACCAAATAACCTGCCGCGCCCATGATCTCCACCCCGTCATACCCGGCCCGTTGGGCCAGGGCCGCACACCGGACAAAATCCTGGATCTGCTTCTCAATGTCCTCTTCAGTCAACTCCCGGGGGGTGAAAAAATTAATGGGGGCCATGATGGCCGAAGGGGCCACCAGCTGTTCATGGAATGCATACCGGCCGGTGTGGAGAATCTGCATGGCAATTTTGCCCCCGTTGTCATGCACGGCCCGGGTGATGAGACAGTGGGCATCCACCTCGGACTCACGGGTGAGCATGGCCCCATGGTCTGCCCCGCACCCTTCGGAGTTGGGGGCAATGCCGCCGGTGATCATAAGCCCCACCCCGCCCTTTGCTCGCAGGCCGAAATAAACAGCCATGCGCTCAAACCCGCCAGAGATATCTTCAAGACCCGTGTGCATGGAGCCCATGACTGCTCTGTTTTTCAATGTGGTAAAGCCCAGATCAAGGGGGTTGAACAGATGGGGAAACAGCGCATCTTCCATTTCTTTATTCCTCCAGAATATGTTACAATACATTGGTGTCGGGTTGTTATCCCCCGACTCCAACCGGCAATTGTTTTTCATGGCTGACCATGAATTAACCACTGTTTCAGTGGTTGCCAGGGGGTGGGTGTCCACCATGTGTTAAACTCGATGAACCAGTTTTTTCATATTGACAGATTATAGGGGAATCAGTCTCCAATAACACAAGTCTGACACCATTGGCCCGCCACTGTGGCTCACAAACTAAATCATCGGGTTAAAACATACAATTTTTTTCACGGAAAAACAAACCGATACCATTTTACTCGTCAGTCATAAATTCTCCTGCCTGCCCGGAGTGCAAAATTTGAACTTAAGACTCACAAATATGGCATCCTTCATACCACCCCAAAAGTACTTTACACTGTTTGGAGAATAATGCTCTAAAAATGGGGTTATTGCTCCAACAAGTGTAAACTGGGAAATGAAGGATGTCACAAATATCTTACCATATAAAAGGAAAAGACATGAATACCTGCCAAGATGGAAATGTTCTGGAAGAACTGTTGAGACTCTTAAAACTTGAAAAAATAGAAGAAAACATTTTCAGGGGCCAGAGTCAGGATTTGGGATACGGCAATGTGTTTGGGGGCCAGGTGCTGGGTCAATCCCTGTCCGCCGCCTCCCGCACCGTGCCACCCACCTTCCATGCCCACAGTTTCCACGGCTATTTCATGCGACCCGGTGATGCAAAACAACCCATTGTCTACACCGTGGACTGCATCCGGGATGGAAAGAGTTTCATCACCCGGCGGGTGGTGGCCCTCCAGAAAGGAGTTGCTATTTTCTCCATGTCCGCCTCCTTTCACAGGGGAGAACCCGGCTATGAACACCAAGACACCATGCCCCATGTTAAAGGCCCGGAGGGCATAGAGTCCGAAGTGGAGATGGCCCGGCGTCTTTCCGACCAAATACCGCCTGCAGTTCTGGAAAAGTTGCTGTGCAGAAAACCCATTGAAATCCGGGTGGTGAACCCGGTGAATCCCTTTGCCCCCACGGCATTGCCTCCTGAAAAATTTATCTGGTTCAGGGCCATTGACAAAATACCCGATGATGCGGCGGCCCATCGCTACATGCTGGCGTATTCGTCGGATTTCAATCTGCTCTCCACTGGCCTTAATCCCCATGGAAAAACCTTCTGGTCCCCGGATCTACAGGTGGCAAGCCTGGACCACTCCATGTGGTTCCACAGGGATTTCAGAATGGATGACTGGCTCCTCTATGTGGTAAAAAGCCCCAGTGCCGCCAAGGGAAGAGGGCTGAACTTCGGTTCCATATATACCCGGGATGGGGTGCTGGTGGCCAGTGTGGCCCAGGAAGGGTTGTATCGACGTCTGGTGAAATAGTTCCTTAAGGAATGAGTCCGAAATAACATACCCATTTAAAATTTGGAGAACACTATCCTTCAACGGTGGCTTGTTCTAAAATGGGCAAATTATTTAAGACCGGTTCCTAAATAAAGATAAAACGCATCAGCGTGGGGGCAAGCAAAATAAGTTGACTTTAACTCCTCATCTTTGTTACTATTTTAGCTTGTTTTCCGTAAATATTCGGCCTGAACCCCATATTCACATATTTTGGCCTGCTCACATAGCATTAATCTGCTACGCAGTCCCAAACAGGTAAACATGTGACACTGGCCAAACATTTATACTATCAACCCGAATATTTACTGTTTCCCTGACAAATCCCCGGGGAATACGAAGCAGGCACACTTCGCTGGATCAATCAGCAGATCTGACCTTTAAACAACCCATGGAGCCCAGATGAAAAGTATTCTCATTGTTGATGACATTAAGGTTAATCTAAAGGTACTTGAGGTTTTGTTATCCCGTAACGGGTACAATACCACATCGGCACTGAGTGGAAAGGATGCCCTGGGACTGCTTCAGATCAAACCCGCTGATCTGATCATTTCAGACATTCTCATGCCTGAAATGGATGGATTTCAGTTCTGTCGCCTGTGCAAGCTGGATGAGAACCTCAAACATATCCCCTTTATATTCTATTCATCCACCCACACCGAAGCAACAGCCAGGAAACTGGCCCAAAAGGTGGGGGCCAAGGCCTTTATCACCAAACCGGCTGATCCGGCCATGCTGCTCAAAACCATTGACAGCATCCTTGATGGCCATGAATTTCTTCCCCCCGGGCAGGAAGCCCCCCGGGAAAACAACGAACCGCCCACGGAGATAAAAAATCCCCAGGATGCCAGTCAAACCCGGAATCAAGATACCTGCGCATTACTTAAAAATATTCCCTGTGCCGTGTGGACCGTTGATGCCGGGGGCAACATCACATATATAAGCCCTGCTGTGGAAGATATCACCGGTTTCACCATAAATTATCTCCTGGAAACCGGGAAAAGACAATGGTTGACAAGGGTCCACCCCGACCATGTGCAAGGGGTAAAAAATGCCTATAAAGATCTTTACCGGAACCGGATTGCCCTGGATATTGAATACCGCTTTGAATGCCGGGACGGAGAATTCATCTGGCTTCATGAAAAATCAGGGATACCTTATATAAAAAAAGGGATTCAGTATGTTGACGGCGTTTCCATGGATATCTCGGAAAAGAAACACCTCCAGGCCCATCGGATAAAATCCAGGGAACGCCAGGCCATGCAGACCTTCACCGGAGGAGTGGCCCAGGATCTGAACACCCTTCTCACCGGCATTACAGGCTACATTGAACTTTCCTGCATGGCTGACACAACCCCGTCGGAACAGCAGGAATTTCTCACCGGTGCCCTGGACATCACCCGCAGGGCATCGGAACTGACCCGGCAATTGTTTGCCCTGTCCAGCAACCGTAAACCGGCAAGGGAGGACGCAGTGCTGTCAGAGGTGGTGGCCGCCGTCACCCACGACGTGCTTGACAACACCAAGGTGCAGGTCAAACTGGACATTCCCCCGGATCTGTGGCCCTGCCGGGTGGACCCCGGCCCCATGACCCAGGCCATCAAAAATGTGCTATTAAATGCAAAAGAATCTCTGGAAGCAAAGGGGTTCATTGAAGTAATCCTGCAAAATCTTTCCATTGAGAAACTGGAATTTGTTTCAGATATTGTTTTGAGCCCGGGGGATTATACAAAAATCACCATACGGGACAACGGACTGGGAATTGAAAAAGACCACCTGCACCGTATCTTTCACCCCTATTTCACCACAAAAACCCGGGATACCACACAAGGACGGGGGCTTGGGCTTGCCATCAGCCAAGCCGTCATCACACAACATGGTGGTGTCATGGCGGTGACCTCCCCCAAAGGGGCAGGTACCACCATGAACATATACGTTCCCACCCCGAAATCAGGAAAAACAACTATTGTGGCCCCCCCACGGCTGAAAAGGGTGCTCATGGTGGACAATGATGAAATGGTGAAAACCATCACCTGTAAAATCCTTGAACGTGGGGGGTTCCAGGTCACCTGTGTCAAAACCGGGGCAGATGCCGTCAACACCTGCAAAGAGGCAATGGCAGCGGATCTTCCCTTCAGCCTGGTGATTGTGGACCTCATGACCCATGGGGATGACATGGCCGGGATCACCACACTAAAACAGCTTAGAAAGATCCACCCAGACCTGCCTGCCATTGCGTCAAGTGCATACCCTTCTGATCCTGTCATGGGGCAATACAAACTACACGGGTTCAATGCCACCGTGTCCAAACCCTATGTGGCCGGTGAGCTTGTGGCAGCCATCAGGAAACACTGCGGAGAACAGAGATGAAAAACACCAACAATCCCACCATCCTCATCGTTGACGACACAAAAACCAATGTTGATGTGCTGGTGCAGACCCTGAAGGGTGAGTACAAACTGGGGGTGGCCCTCAATGGAAAAGATGCCATCCGTTTTGTCAACACCCACCCACCTGATCTCATTCTACTTGATATTATCATGCCGGGAATGGATGGCTTTCAGGTGTGCCGCACATTAAAATCTGCCCCGGCAACCAGGGGTATCCCCATTATTTTCATCACAGCCATGGACAATCAGGCCCACAGAGCAAAATGCTTTGAATGCGGCGGGGTGGATTATATCACCAAACCCTTTGTGGCAGGTGAAGTAAAAAAAAAGATCCTCACACACCTTACGCCGGGTTGATTCAAGCCATCCCCATTGATGAACTCACCCATACCCCATGACTTCAATCATTTTACCAAGAGAGACAGACAGCTAATGGAACAACACCCTCATGACGGCACTGCAAGTACAGGGGACTACCATGGAAAAATACTGAAGGGAAACCACAGCCAGAATCTGAAAATCTATATCTCAGACACAATTTCCAGGATGAAGGCCTTTGAACACACCTTAATTCCTGTCATTCCCTACCTGTCTGCCTGGCAGGAACAGGAAAATGCCATGTGGTATGAATTTGCAGGACAAAGCTTTTGTGACCTCATGCAATGTTCCCCGAATGCGGTGGCGGAAATTTTCAGAAACAGTATCCTTGAACGGCGGGTTTACAACTACAAAGAAGCTCATAAAGGGCAGGTGAACACCCAGACACTTAAATCCTCGGAACTCTCCCATTCACGAAGGGGACTGCGCAAAGAAGGAGAAAAAAAAGGGGGTACGGAAGCCGTTTACAAGGTACAGCTCCCAGACGGGTCCGTTGTGTGGCTCAAGGATCAGGCCACGGTGAAGGCCTTTGATGCGGATCACATTCACATCTCTTCGGGATGCCTGACTTTGGTCACCAAGGAGATGGAAGCCGAAGAAGAGCTCATCAGAACCCAGGAAAAACTCAAAAAAAACGCCCGGGCATTAAAACTTGCCAAAGAAATCCAGGAAAAAAACACAAGAGAATTGTCCCATGCCATGGAAGCGGTGGAGGCTGCCAGAAAGGAGGCGGAAAAGGCCAACAGGGCCAAAAGCGAATTCCTGGCCGTCATCAGCCACGAAATCCGCAACCCCATGAACGGCATCCTGGGCACCTGTGATCTGATCATGGCCGACGAGCTCTCCCGGCAGCAAAACGAATACCTTGGCATCATCAAAAGCGCTGCCATTTCCCTTTTAGGCCTCATCAATGATATCCTTGATTTTTCAAAAATCGAGGCCGGAAAACTGACCTTTCTGGAAACCCCCTTTAACCTCAGGGAGGTGATTGAAGATGTGTCAGATCTTTTTCTGGAACTGGTGTCCAAAAAAAGGCTTGAATTGGTTCTGGATATTCACCCGGATGTTCCCACAACGCTGATCTCCGACCCCATGCGTCTTCGCCAGGTGCTTATCAATCTGACATCCAATGCACTTAAATTCACGGAAAAAGGAGAAATCATCATCGGGGTGGCCCCATGCCACAGTAATGGGTCCCATGCCGAGTTGGAGTTTAATGTCAGTGACACCGGTATTGGCATTGCCCCGGAGCACCAAGGCAACCTGTTTGACTCCTTCACCCAGGTGAATGATCCGGAAAAACAGGAGTATGGAGGCACTGGACTTGGCCTTGCCATCTCCCGACAAATCGTCACCATGATGGACGGCACCATCTGGGTGGAAAGCACCCCGGGCAGGGGCAGTACCTTTTATTTTAAAGCCCCGTTTAAATGCCTGTCCCCGGCCCAGGAAACCCCTTTGGCTGTTCCCAAAGCCTTTGGACAATACAACGCCCTTATTGCCGCCGCCAATGGCAGGACTCAACAGGTACTCCAGGGCCTGCTTCAGACCTGGGGATTTAAGGTATCAGTGGCCCTTTCCGGGGATCAGGCCCTTGCCATGCTCGCACCAAAAGACTCAGGCCCCCCCTTTGAGCTGATCCTCATGGACATGGGGATAGACAATCTTGAGCCTGCCCATGGTCTGCCCCGATTAACAGAGTCCTCGCCAAGGTCCCTGTTCATTGCTGTCATCAACATGGGCCGGAAAAAAGAGGCCCAACGCGCCATGGATCTTGGCATCAAAAGATCCTTGGGCAAACCTTTGAAACAGACCCTGCTTTTGGAAACCATCAAACAGGGACTTGGCTTCCCCACAAAGGCCCTTGATCCAGAAACAACACCTGCCCCGCCCGGGGAACGATTTTTAAACACCCGGGTACTTATTGTGGAAGACAATATCATCAATCTGAAAATCGGTGCGGAAATGCTTCGCCTGGCAGGGGTTGATGTGGATACGGCCCAAAACGGCATGGAAGCCGTTGAGAAAGTTCAGACCGCTCCCTATGATGTGGTGCTCATTGATATCCAGATGCCCCTATTGGATGGCATTGAAGCCTCCCGGATCATCCGTCAGGAGTTTTCCAGCCATGATCTACCCATCATTGCCATGAGTGCCCACGCCAAATCCATAAAATGGAAGGCATGTCTGGCAGCGGGAATCAATGACTATATTCTCAAGCCCTTTAACAAAAGGGATCTGTTGGCGGTGCTGAAAAAACAGTTGGGATATCGCCATGGAATCGCCTCTGTTCTCCCCCCTAAAGCGGCCCCAAAAAAAACAGATGCCCCGGCACTGGACCCCCTGGCTGCCCTGAACCTCCAGGAGGGCATTGAACGGCTGGGGGGAAGCTGGGAAATTTTTGCCGATATATTATCGGATTTTTGTGAGGAGCATGCCAGCTTTCACACCACCCTGGCAGCATGTCTTGAAAACGGTGATTTCAAAGGGGCAGCCACCCTGGCCCACTCCATCAAAGGGGCCTCTGGCAATATTTCCGCCCCCCATCTGTTTGAGGCGACAAAGGATCTGGAGCAGGCTTGCTGGGACAAAAAAGAAAAGGAGATCAAACAACTACTTCCCCTGGCACACAAGGCTTTTTTGCTGGTGTGTGATGCTGCCCGGCAATTTTTTGCACAGATTCAGCAAGATAACAGCTTAAACACAGCCTCCCAGGCACAGCCAGAGAAGACCTCTTCCCCACAAACAGTTTTATCCAAAATGCAGGCATTGCTGGAAAGCCTTGACAGCTTTGATCCCATTGAGTCTGAAACCCTGGTCACAGAGATTCAGCCACTGATGGCTGATGCCGCAAAGGAAGAGATAAGCACCCTGGCAAAACATATTAAAAATTATCAATTTGATGATGCCCGCACCGTGTTGGAATCCCTTATGAGTTCCCTGACGTCCCCATGATAAGCAAACATCCCCAAAGTGCCGGGCATGGACAACATGTCACATGCGAATCCCGGTGCCTTTTCTGAAGATAAGGATATTTATCCATGAAAACCATTAATGACTGTACCATCCTTGTGGTGGATGACACCAAGGCCAATGTGGCGGTACTTGTCCAGGCCTTAAAGGAAACCTATAAACTGGGGGTCACCCTCAATGGTGAGGATGCCATCCGGTTTGCCCGGGAAAAACAACCTGACCTGATTCTTCTGGATATTGTCATGCCCGGCACCGACGGATTTGAGGTGTGCCGACGACTCAAAGCAATGCCAGAAACCCGGGATATTCCCATCATCTTCATCACCGCCATGGATGATCTGAGTCATAAAACCAAGGGTTTTGATTTCGGAGCAGTGGATTACATCACCAAACCCTTTGACGTCACCGAGGTCAAGGCCCGGGTGAAAACCCATCTCACCCTCAAGCTTGCCCAGGAGGCCCTTAAAAATCAGAATACCATCCTGGAAGAGATGGTGCGGGAACGAACCCTGGAGCTGAGAAAAACCCAGATAGAGGTGATCAGCCGCCTGGGAAAGGCCGCAGAATATCGGGATCAGGATACAGGCACCCACATCAACCGCATGAGCAAATATTGCCGCATCATGGGTAAGGCACTGGGGTTCTCCCGGGAAGAGTACGAACGACTGGACCTTGCCTCCACCATGCATGATGTGGGTAAAATCGGCATTTCAGACAATATTTTGCTAAAGCCCGGCAAACTGGACGGGGAGGAGTGGAAATCCATGAAAGGCCACACCCGCATTGGCGAACAACTGCTTTCCGGGGGTTCTTCCCAACTGCTGGAGGTGGCCCGCATCATTGCCATGACCCACCATGAAAAATGGGATGGTACAGGGTATCATCAGCACCTCAAGGGGGAGGAGATCCCCCTGGCCGGACGCATCACCTGTATCTGTGATGTATTTGATGCCCTGATCTCCCGGCGACCATATAAAGAGCCCTGGCCTGTGGACATAGCCCTGGAAGAGGTCAAACGGGGCAAGGGGACGTTCTTTGATCCTGAACTGGTGGATCTCTTTGTCTCCCTGCAGCCGGAGATAATGAAAATCGTTGAGGCCCACCAGGATGAAATTCTCTGATCATACTTTTAACCATTTCATACAACTTACATGACAGTGTTACCTGTCACAACGAAGATAAAAAATGGTATTATACCGCCTCGGAGACTCTGCTGACGTCACCCTTCCATGTCCATCAACACACCCGGGGAATCATGCTTTCAGCGGTGCTGATCTCAATATAGGAGGCCCCGTGATCGCACCCAAAGTGGCCAGCCAATACGGTGATCAAATCCCCTGCCTGAAATTTCCCCTGGTCCACCAGGCCCTGGATGGCCTTCTGGATGGGATCTGTATTAAAAGCCTTACGCTCAATAAAATCGGGAAAGACGCCAAAGGAAAGAGCCATGACCCGCATGACCTGCTCATCATATAATTGGGCATAAATGGGGTTATCCCCCCGGTAGGCGGCAATGGCCAGAATGGTTTGCCCTGAAATGGAGTCTGCCACAATGGCACGGGTATTCAGCCGCATGGAGGCTTTTACCGCTGATTTGGCCAGATACGCCGTGATTTTATTCTCCAAAAGATACGGGGTATCCAGAAATGAAGTTCGGTCGGCCTCCACTTCCCCGGCAATGCGGGCCATGGTCTGCACAGCCTCCAGGGGGTAACGCCCGTTGGCCGTCTCCCCTGACAGCATCAGGGCATCGGCATGGTCCAGGCAGGCATTGGCCACATCAGACACCTCGGCCCGGGTGGGCCGGGGGGACTGAATCATGGAATGGAGCATCTGGGTGGCCACAATCACCGGACGATGTCGGTTGATGCAGGTTTTAATCATTTTTTTCTGTATCAGGGGAATTTTCTCCGCAGGAATCTCCACCGCCAGATCTCCCCGGGCAATCATTACCCCATAAGCCACATCTAAAATTTCATCGAGGTTATCCACCCCTGCCCGGTTTTCAATTTTTGCAATGATCTTCATGGTGCTGTTTTTCTCATCAAGGATTTCCTGCACGGCCAACACATCTTCCTTATTACGCACAAAGGAGTGGGCAATGAAATCCAGATTCTGATCTGCGGCAAACCGGATAAAATTTTTGTCTTTTTGGCTCAGGGCCGGTAATTTCACATGCACCGACGGGATATTTACACTTTTCTTTCCCTGTATAACCCCGTCATTTTCCACGGTGCAGTAAAGAAATACATCATCTTTTTCCATGACGGTCAGGGCCACGTCGCCATCATCAATGAGCACCGAACTTCCCACCGGGATATCCCGGACAAAATCTTTGTGGGAAACACAGATGATATCCCCGGCACATTGTCCCAGGGGATCACCCATGATGCGTACCCTGTCTTCATAGGTCACCTTAAGGGGCTGATCCGCTTCACAGGTTCGTATCTCAGGCCCCTTGGTGTCCAGAAGAATGGCAATTTTATTGGATATCCCCCGCACAGCAGTGATGACTTTCATGGCAGACTCATGGGTCATATGAGCGGTATTAAGCCTGACCACATCCATACCTGCCCGGTGAAGGGCTGTTAAAAAATCAGGTTGACAATGAAGATCTGATATGGTGGCAACTATTTTTGTTTTTCTTGGCATGTTGTTTCCTCTTTAAATGAAAAAACGGTTAATGGGTACTGAATTAATGGATTTTTAGCGACTCAGCAGGAACCCGTCAAAGTAGGTAAAAATATACTGATATTTCCGGTAAATTGAGCGATGGGTTTCATCACGAATAATGAAATCAAAACGCCCTGGTGTAAAAAGGCGGGCACCGTCTTTGGTTTTATTGTGATCAATGGCATTCATCATGGTGGGGCAAGTGGCAAATGGACTTCTCCGCCTCAATGCAGGCAGTGGCAATTTCCTGGTATTGGGGGTCTTTTTCAAGGAACGAAATGATTGGGGTTTGATACGGATAAAACTTTCTCAAAATTCGACCCCAGACCATTGTCTGAAATTTCTAACTCATGTTCAATTCGTTGCCAAAAATTTTCTGATTCAAATCCAATACAAATGGTATCGCTTAAGTAAGCCGAGGCCAATCCGATGGCCTCTTTCTTATCTTCATGATGATTCAGTGTATAGTTTTTCTCAAGATATTGATCTTCTTCCGGGGTATTGGGATCAATAAACGGGTGCCTCCCAAGCCCTAAGAGCAGGGCACCAACGGTACGCCCTTTGGGATTTTTGCAAAAGTCTTGTAACGAAACGGCATCAGTCAATTGAAGTTCCCCAATATGATTTTCAAGTCGTATTCTTTTGTCAAAAATGGATGGCCTTGCCTTGTAAGTTTGTAAAAACTGAACGACACGTTGATAAGCCTCATTGAAATCGGCAGCCAAGGGAAATTCGGTTAGCTCGTTAAAAACAAGATCTCTCAATTTACCCTTGGGATTCATATCAACCTCAACAGCTGATTGTTCCACTCTTCCAAAAAGCCTTCCGGATATTCACTCAATTCTCCGTTTTTATCAATTAAAATGTTGATAATATCAGTATATTGCTCTGTTTCCGTTGTCACTTTATGAAACCATGGGCATTGAGCTTCTGAGGGGGGGATAACCCCTCTTTAACAGCGACTCGAATACCGTTGATGACATGATCACTGTGGGTTTCAACTATAATCTGGGCACCTGAGGATGCCGCAAGTGCCATGAGTTTACCCAATTTAGCCTGTCCTCGCGGATGAATATGGGCTTCCGGATTTTCTATAATGATCAGTTGATCTTTTTCTGCAATCAGCAACGCCACCACAATGGAAAGCACGCATGTGATGCCAAATCCTACATTGGTTGGTTTAAATGGTTGAGTTCTTCCTTTTTGGAGCTCAAATTCATATGTCAATAACATTTTATCAGCACCGGGAAGTTCCGTTACGTTGATTTTAACCCCGGGTGATAACTCTCCAAGCCAGGCATTGACTTGGTTTACAAGAAATGGAGATGCCATAGAAGGATGTAACCGTTGGAGGTCTATTTTCAATCGATTACCGTTCACTGAAAGAAAATGGGAGGTATATTCTCCCAAAGCTCCAAGATTTCCTTGTTTCACGGAATTTTGGGACATGTCGTACATAATGGATGGGCCGAGACGATCCGCCGATATGTATTGAAGATTCTCAATATATGGGGTGATATCTGTTTCAGAGTTAGATGATGGTAGAAGATCTAAATAGTTGCTTTCCGGCATCCATTCAAATTCATAGGTCGCCAGCAGCTCTTCATTCCATTGAAGAGAAAAGCGCACCACTTCATCTTCGGCAAATTGATACAACGCATCGGACCCTTTGCCGATATTCACAAGGTCTCCCATGAGCGCCAACTTTTCTGTACGAATCAGCTGGCTTTGCTTCAGCAGCAGTAGCACTTGAATTAAAGAACTTTTCCCCATGCCGTTTAGGCCAGCAAAAATATTCAGCCTCTTCAAAGGCAGATCGATATTCTTAAGGGATTTAAAATTGTGGACACTGATGTTATCAATCATTTAGAATCTATAATCTCTTTGATAAGTTGTTGGATTTTTGAAAAACGATTCATGACTCGGCCTTTGTCACCAGTTGTTTGGGAGACCGATGAAATGAAACTTTGATCAGTTTTACATAAATTTGCAAATTTATTGAGTACCAGATCTTGTTTTTCAATTAACATTTCTCTCTCATTGTCTGATAAATTGGCCAATGCAACTGCCCAAATTTCGAAAATTGATTTGTTGATTGGTTTTCTTCTTTCAGGATATAAATCCGCTTTTCTAAAATTCCAGTTTCCAAAAATTTGTGTTGAAGCGGCCATGGATTTTCGAAATGATTCTTTGATGAAGTTCCGTTCATCTGCCGTTTTGGCAGCAATTTTTTCCATGGAATCATTCAAAAATGAATCCAGATCCGGGACATAATCCTTGGGCGGGGTAATAAAAAACGCAACAAACCGATTTACAAATTCTCTGTCGAGCATTCTTTGGGAACTTATTTTTTTATCTGTAGCATCTTTGAATTCTTTAAGCGTTGCAAGATCATTGATGAACGTTGACGGCACGCCCTGATGAAGGGCGTGCCTGATTTCCTGTGATTCGAGCACCAGCCCACCGGTATTTATACGTTTGAAAATATTGTATTTTACATTTGTTGGTGTGCCTGGATTGATGATATACGCCGTAACCTGGGTTTGGTCGATAATTCGTCGAAGCGGTCTATCAAGACCTGAATAGTGCTTACCCTCGAGTTTTCTCAAAAATTCAAGTCCCGTCAACGGAAGGGTTCCATCCACGATAAATTTTTGAAAACAATTCAACCTTTGTAAACCATCCACAACCAGCCATTTGTTTTCATTTTCATCACCAGCATCGAAATAAAATGAAGGTAATGGAAATTTTACTAAAATTGATTCAATCAATCGACTTTGCTGAACCTGAGACCATAAATTTCCGCTTCTTTGAAATTCTGTATTCAAATCGATTTCTGAAGGGGATTGTTTCAGCATATCAACCAAATTTGAAATTGTGGGAAATTCTCTTTTAATATTGATCAAAGAAGGATTGAACGGCTCTCTCATCAATTCAGAACCAGAGCCCTCATCCTCTTTTTCAACAGAAATTTCTTGGTACAGGTCTGTATTTTCTTTGTTGTCGATCATTGACTATCCTTGATCACAGTATGGTTCTTGTTTGTTTATAACTGCCACAGGCAGACCGTATTGGGGATCTGGCCTGCCCACAACAAGTATCGAAACTCCAGTTATTACAATTCATTGGACTGAGTTTCATATAACTGCCACGGGCAGACCGCATGGGGGACCTGGGCCTGCCCACAACGAAGCATGAAAGAATATTAGGCGTGCCTACTCTTTCATATAAAAACAACTGAATTGGTTTTACACATCTGCTGGGCTGCCTTTTGTTTAAAATTGTGCCAGCGTAAATCCTGCTGATGCACATCAAATATTTTTTCCGCAGTCAGACCCAGCACCGCGGCATTTGCCTCCAGGTCATTTTGCTTGTCATCCAGCCCTTTTATGAAAAGGAGATACTTAAACTGCTCGATCACGGTGAGGGAGTTGGTAATGCCCCCTGTCCAGAAAACTTCCCATATTTTATCAATTTCATTCTTTATCTCACCTTGATCATGAACGTCGTGTTCCTTTTTGTTCCGTATCCATCATATTCTATTCTTTGTGAATCTTCATGCCTGCAACTTGTTCATACTGCCCTAAAAATCCATTGAAATCAAATGAGTAATTCATTTAAAAAAGGGGCATCATCTGTCATGAAAACAGGGGGACGGGGCTAAGGCGTTACAGAGATTCAGGTGGCGGGGTATGCGTAACCTCTTTTTCAGGCGTGGTATTTTCCCTGCCCTGAAACAAGCCCGGAGGAACATCCATAAGATGAACATCCTGCTGGGGAAAGGGAATCACTACATCATGTTCCCTGAAAAGCCTGTCAATCTCAAATCGCAGAGCACTTTCGGCCGTCACAAAATCATCAATACTGGACCAGAACCGCAATTTAAAATCAAGGGAACTCGCCCCGAAATCAAGGAACAGCACCATGGGTTTCCGGGGATAAGAGTACACTTCCTTCACCGTGTCCGCCGCCTTTAACAGCAGATTTTTCACAAGTTCGGTGTCCGACCCATAGGCCACGCCCACCAGCAGATCCCTTCTTATGTAAGGGTCCTGGTGGCTCCAGTTGACCACCTTGGCGCTGATGAATTCTGAATTGGGAATAATCAACGAGGCATTGGTATAGGTCTGAACCAGGGTTGACCGGACATTTATTTTTTTCACTTCCCCCCAGGTATCTGCCACCTCCACCACATCCCCCACCTGGATGGGGCGTTCAAACAACAGAATCAAGCCGCTGATGAAATTGCTGAATATATTTTGCAGACCAAACCCAAGCCCAATGCTCAGGGCACCAAAGGCAACGGTGAGAGAAGTGGTGTCAAGACCAAAAACATTCAGGCTGATCAGGATGCCAAGCCCCCAGATAATATAGACGGAAATGGTGGTGACAGACTCCTTTGCCCCGGTGGAGAGTCCGCTCTGTTTTAAGATATGATTCGTCATCAATCGTTTCCACATGCGGGTGAACAAATATGTGGCAAAAATCACCAGCAACCAGTATGCAAACCCTGCGATGCTCAACTGAAAATTGCCCATCACATATTTCCGGTTGAATGTCTCCCACAAAAAGGGGAAGAACAGATCGCTGATTCCCCAGGAAAAAGACACCCCGGTTACTGCAAAGGCTATGATGATAAAATAAATGGCGTTGGAAAAAATCCAGTACAGGGGAGAAAAGACCCCATGGGTTTGTCGGGAGTCGGACTCAAATTTATCCTTGAATTTACGATCAATGTCCTTCATGGAATAAAACAGCAAGCCACAGACACACAGGATCACAATGGAAATCCCCCAGGAGATGTACCACCAGGCGGAGAAATAGCCATACCCTGAAATTTCCGCAAAAAGCCCTGAAACCACCACCACCTTTGACCAAATGTTCAGCAGCTTGACCTCCATGGCATCCGTGGGTGATTTTGTCTTTGCAAAATCTTTCCAGAACAGAAAAACCCCCACCACAAGCACCACTTCTGAAGCAATCTTGATGAGCACCAGAAGCGCGCTTTCCAGAGACAAAAACCGATAGAACAACAGATACACAAGGGCATACAGCCTCACCCCCAGAACAAAGGCATTTTTCCATTTAAATAGGGCATTGAAAAGTACATGCCCCTTTTCATTGACGATGAGACGAATGGAATCCGCAGCAATTTTTGTGCATAAAAAAACGATGAATAAGGTTTTAAAAAAATTTATCATGTCCGGGAACACCACATAAAAAGTGGTCTTGGACAATGTGATGGTGAGGCATATAAAGAAAATATAAAAAAGAGCATCCTCAAATACGATGAGGGGATAGCCCGTTCTCCGGGAAATTATTTTGGTGTATGCCTCTTTACTTCTGAGCAGGTGCAGGCCCTTTCTGAAAAAAAAGCAGCTCAGAAAAAACACCACCAGGATCACAACACTTCTTAAATTCTTCTGTTCCTGGAACTGCGCCCATCTCAAAATCAGCTGATCCTGGGTAAACAACTGCTCCACCGTTGAAAATGAAAAAACGATCTCTTTTCCCACAGTGATGGGGAAAAAAGTTTTCAATTCAATTTCACTGCGTTGGAACAACCGATCTCCCTTTCTGTCTTTCAGTTCCTTTTTCAAAGTCACCCGAATCTCTTTAAATGCGGTGAACAGATCATCTTCAGCTTTTATTTCCAAAGCCACGACATCCAGGAGGCTTGACAGCACTTTTTTTTGTTTTTCCAGAAGGGAGCGATAGGCTTTGAATTTTTTAATATCAGCGGCTCTGTCCATGCCTCCTCTATCCGAACTGTCCTTGGGCATGGATTCCGCTTCTTTGATCCTTTCTTCGATTAATAGTATTTTCTCCTGTACCGAAGAGAGGGTCTGGCGTATTTTTGCATCTCTTTCCCCTGCTTTCTGAATTTTTGATTGAATCAGGGTGGTTGAAATATCCACCTCTTCCAGACCTTTTCCAATGACGGAGGCGCTGATGTCAGGCACAATGAGAAAATTTCGAAGGGAGTTTATCTGGGTTCGGTAGATCTGTTGCTGTGACATGACCTCTTCAAGGACTTTCTTTTCGCCCTGTAGGTCTTTTTCCAGAACATCCAGGGCATTCCTGGCAGCGTCAACCGCCTGTTCAAAAGGCACCTGGGTATTTTTATCCTCCCCCAATGGTGTGCCAGGGGAGGTCTGGGCAAAGGCCAGCGATGACAGACAGATAAGACCGATGGTCAACAACAGGATCTTTTTTTTCATTTTTTATACACCTCTTTGTGTATTCCCAGCTGTTTCATTTTATTGTATAACCCCCTGGGGTGAATGCCTGCCAGTTCCGCAGCCTTGCCCACCCGCCCCTTTGCCTTTGAAAGTACCTGCTCAATGTATATTTTTTCAACCCTTTTTAATACGTCTTGGGTTACCTGGGGAAGGGTTTTACCTTCCCAATCGGTGGCATCAAATAAAACGCTTTCCCGGGAACAAAGCGGATTATCCAGCAAGGGCCCCTCATTCCCAGGAGGGCAGGACACAGTAAAAATGTCGTTATACCTGGAACCCGGAATGTTTTTTTCATTTTCACAAGTTCCCCCTGTTAAGATCCCCTCGGGAAGGTTCTTCAGGGCAATGATGTCCCCCCGGCACAGCAGCATGGCCCGTTCAATGACATTCATCAACTCCCTGACGTTCCCGGGCCAGGCGTATCGGCTCATCACGGCGACGGCCTCATCGGAGATACCCACCACGTCCCGCCCGATGCGTTTGCGGTAATGGGAAATAAACCCTCGAATCAGGGCAGGGATATCTTCTTTTCTACGGCTCAATGCTGGAATGGTCAAGGAGATAACGCTGATACGATAGAAGAGATCCCTCCGGAACCGACCCTGCTCAATCTCCTGTTCAAGATTTTTGTTGGTGGCGGCAATGATTCTGACATCCACCCAGGTGGGTTCCTCGCCCCCGATGGGAACGATCTCATACTCCTGGAGCACCCGGAGCAGTTTGGTCTGAAGGTGCAGGGGCATGTCCCCGATCTCATCTAAAAAAATGGTACCTCCGTGGGCCAACTCAAAACTTCCCCTCCGGGCACGTATGGCACCGGTAAAGGCCCCCTGCTCATGGCCAAACAATTCGCTCTCCAAAAGCTGTTCCGGCAGTGCAGCGGTATTTACGGCAACAAAAGGGCCGTTGGAACGGGGACCTTCAGCGTGGATGGCCTTGGCCAGGTGTTCCTTTCCCACGCCGGTTTCTCCAAGAATAAGCAAGGTCGTATCGCTGTTTACGACCTGGTGCACCTCTTCCATGAAAATTTGCATCTGCTGGCTTTCCGATACAAAATCACTGATTTTGGGCTTCAGACGTCCCTTTCTATCATATCGATCCATAAGGTTGTACTGCCGGCGGGATTCAATAATAGTCTCCATGACCTCAACAAGTCTGGGGCTGACGACCCCGGAATAAAGAACAGAATCTGCCCCCGCTGCCAGCAGAAAGGCATGGTCCTCGGATGAGTCATTTGCATGGAGGACAATGGTCATGGGTTTTTCCGGAAGATTATTTAAAATGGAAAGGCCTGACTCCACAGGTTTGGGGATCATGGAGTCACTGATCAGAAAAATATCCGCGCAACTCCTCACCAGGGATTGCCAGGCACTGTTGTCAGAACCAAACCGTTTGATCTGAAGATCGGAGATGGCATCCAGTTTTTCCGCTATTTTTTTTTCCAGTTTTTTATCATTGATGGCCAGGGCCAGTCTGAGCAGCATTTTATTCTCCAGGTATCCCAGGGACTCAATCAAGAATTGCTGAGTCCTTTAAAAAAAGCTTTAAAAAAATCAGTATAAAATATCCATTTTTTATTTTTAGGCATTATGATTCTTTTTTTATATCCCATATTAAAGAAAAAAAATACCGATATTTTCAATCCACTGGATTCTTTTTTTTTAATTCTAATAATATTAATACCATAGCTAATACCCATTCAAAATGGCATAACCTTTGCTATGAATTATAACATGCATAGATATGCATACTCAAATCGGTTGCCATGGGGGGCGTAGTAGCCAAGGTCAATCACATCTTTAAAAAAACATTTCAACAAGGTGTCAACGCTTTTTTAGCACAAAAAGTAATAGAAACTGACAACAACTTGAAAAGAGACGAAAAAATGAAAAAAGCCAAAACCAGATACATTAAAAACAGTGACGGCAGCAAGAAATCAATTTTAAAATTCAAGGACGGCCTTGATGATGAATTCTATGAAGATCAAGGGACAATGGAATCCAAGAGACGCAAAGATGTGGGGAAACGGCTTCATCGCAAAAAAACAGCCAAAGATGATTTTCTGGACAGTGAGCTCAGAACAAAGAATCAACGCTGAAACAAAAAAATAACGGGATCATAGCATCCGCCTTCTCCGATGGGTAGGCCAGGCTTGCCAAAAAACGCATTAATCATATAAGGAATAAAAAACATGGGAGTTCTTGCATTCAAAAACGTTGCACCGGCGCAAGAGGTATGGGGCATTGCCTCATCCATTGATATTTACGGGTGCAATCCAGATAAAATCCGGGATGCCGATTATATTAAACTATTTGTCAAAGATCTGTGTGATCTCATAGAAATGAAACGATTCGGAGAAACCCAGGTGGTTCACTTTGGAGAAGATGAAAAAGTGGCGGGGTTTTCCATGGTCCAGCTCATTGAAACCTCCCTGATCTCTGCCCATTTTGCCAATCTGACCAACACCGTGTATCTGGATGTTTTCAGCTGCAAAGCCTATGATCCGGAAGTTGTGAAAACCTTTTCCCAGGAATATTTTGAAGGCACGGCCACCCTGTCCAATGTCACCCACCGAAAATAAGCACGTGGAAAAGATTGGCATCATAGAAGATGACGACACCTGTGCACGTTTATGGAAGCAACTCTATCCCCGGGACACTATTTTTGACCTGTGGGAGGTCAGAGAAATTTTTGCCCGAAATTTTGGACGAAAGAACTGCTTTGTGGTCCATTATGCCGGAAAAAAAGAAAACGCCCTCCCCCGGGAAAATGATACAGACCATCAAATCCATGACATTGATGGTGTGCTGCCCCTGTCCTGGATTGAAGAGAAAAAGGAATTTGCCTTCTTTCCCGGGGAAACCTGGAAGGGGCGGACCTGGCTGGAGCAAAATAAAATCATTGCCCCAGACACAGAGGTGATGGCACAACTGCTCCATGGGGTTCCAGGTTCTGCCGAACTTCGCTACCTGTGTCCGGACCACTGGGAAATCAGGGGTGAAATCGACAAAAATGAGATGCCCACGGTGGAACCATCGTTTCCCGGGGAGATGCACATTGATGAGACCGGATATCTTTTTCATCTGGAAAACCATGGCACAAAGGGCGCACAATACCCAGGTTACCTCGGCGGGTTTGCCGGTAAATCAAGAAAAAAAATCCTGGCGGAAATTAGTACCATAGAGAAAAAAGGAATCGATTTTCGATACAATACCCTGGAAGATGTGGAGATCCTGTTCCAGTTAAACCGTGATAATTTCGGAGAAAACGGCTACTTCCATGACCCACGATTTTTAAACGCATTCAGGGAACTTGCCCAGATGCTACACCGGGAAAAAATGCTGCGGGTGGTCACTGTACTGGTGAACAATGAAGTGGCCGCCGTGGATATGGCAGCGGTGTGGAACCACACCTGTTCGTTTCTGGCGGGCGGCACATCCAAAGCCGTTCCCGGAATTGCAAAACTGATCAATCTTCACCACATCCAGTGGGCCTGTTCCCATGCAGATCGGTTGGGAGACATGCCCCTGGAGGAGATCCATACCCTGGATTTTCTATGTGGGGATTTTGGATGGAAAGAGCGGTTTCACCTCTCGTCCCGCCCATTGTATAAAATAAACATACCAGAAAAAGGATGCGGATATGCATCTATGTCATAAAACTGCCGTGGTGGGAACCAGTTCAGACTATATTGATCTTTTACGCAAAAAAGCACCGGGGAAACTACTGTTCATCACCGGGGCCTCCATTCGAAAAAAGGCCTGGGAAAAAGCACCCGATCCCGAAGAGGAGGTGTTGTGTGATCTCTCCTTCCCGGAAGTGGTTATTGAACAGGTTAAAGCCCACCTGAAGGACCACGACCTTGTAATCAATGGTATCTCCTGTTTTGACTGTGAATCCATGGCACTTGCTGCACATCTGGCAGGTGCACTGAACCTTTCTTACCATTCCCTTAAAACCATAAAGGCTTGCCGGGACAAGTCGGTGACCCGCCAGATGTGGGCACAAAGAGGGGTTGAAACCCCCCGGGCCCAGCGGATTGCTTCCGCCCCGGCGGCAATGGATTTCTTCACCGAAATGGGACCCCCCTGCGTACTCAAGCCCGTGGACGGCAGTGGCAGCGAGCGCGTGTATCGCTGTGATACGGTCCTTGCCTGTGAAACGGCATACCACACCATTCGCAGCCTTCAAAAACGAGCCGATGTCATCATCGAAACCTTTGTGGAAGGAAATGAATACAGCTGTGATTTTTTCATTGACCACCAGGGGGCACGTCCCATACGGTTCACCCGGAAAATCCATGCCCCCATACCCGTTTTCGGCACCATCATGGCCTATGAACTGGTGGATTTTCCCCGGGGAAACATCTCAACAAAAAATTTTCAACGTCTGCTGGTGAAAGCGGCCCGGGCCCTGGGTATTGAAAGGGGCATCTGCATGCTGGATTTCATTGTCACGGAAACCGGAGCCTCTCTCCTGGAAATGACGCCACGACCCGGCGGGGACTGCCTGCCCTGGCTCATTGAAAAGGGGATGAACCTTGATATTCTGTCCCTGAATATTACCCTGGGTGCCCAACCGGATTTTCAATTCCAGCCGTCCAGACGGTTCTCGTCCCTGGTGGGCCTGAGAATCCACGGACACCGGGCCGGAATCCTCAAAGACATTGACACCTCCCGCCTCATGGCAGATAGCCGGGTCCGGGAGGTGTACATCAAACACAAATCGGGGCATGTGATTCAATTGCCGCCAAAGGACTATGATTCTTGGAATCTGGGGCATATTTTGTTCAAGCCATCAACGCTTCTCTCCTGTGAACAACAATGCCTCCATCTTTTATCTCTATTAACCATAGACATCCGGTAAATATTCGGCCACCACCCCATCTTCCCCTAAGTTTGGCCTGCTCACATAGCACTTAGCAAATAAGCGAATATGGGGTACTGGCCAAACATTCACATTACCAACCCGAATATTTACGACATCCGTCATGAAAACCACCACGGCATACCGGCAACCAGCAGGCGGATAAAGGATACAAATGACCATGCAAATGCAAAAGATGTTCTTGGCAGCAAATGCCATGCAAAAGTTTGAAGATATGGCTGCCCATAAGGATGAAGACATCAGCGCCTTTGTGGAGACCTATTTCAATAAAGGCAGACAGTTCATCCACACCATGGGCAGACATCTGACCCCCTGTTATCTGTTTGAACCGGAGATGATCACCGCCAGGGCGGAAAACTTCAAACGCACCTTTCAAAACCATCTGCCAGACACGGGGTTTTATTTTGCCATGAAAAGCAACAACTTTCCCGATGTCTCCCGGACGGTCCTTAAAAGTGGTTTCGGCCTGGATGTCTCAAGTGGCGAAGAACTAGCCCTGGCCCTGGAGCTTGGCGCCACTGACATTGTCTTCAGTGGTCCGGGAAAAACAGAAGCAGAGCTGGATCTGGCCGTGGCAAACAGCCGTCAGGTGGTGATCCTCATGGATAGTTTAACAGAACTCAACCGCCTGGAGAACAGGGCTGCCCGGGGGAACACTATGGTACGCACCGGGGTACGCCTCACCACGGAACCCACGGGATTATGGAAAAAATTCGGCATCCTTTTAAAGGATTTAAATGAATTCATCCAGACAACAAAAAACTGTCCGCACATCCGTTTCCAGGGGCTTCAATTCCACTCCAGCTGGAACATGAATCCGAAAAAACAGGTGGGTTTCATCAAAGAACTGGGAAAACCCCTTGGCACTCTTGACACCGGGGATCTGAGCCTCATTGAGTTTATCGATATCGGCGGAGGCTACTGGCCGGAACAGGGCGAATGGGTACTTTTACAGCCGGACATGGAAAAACGAAGGAATGGAACGGTGATGGAGATCAACCCATCCACACCCATTGACATCTTTGCCCGGGAGCTCAGCCTGGCAATCTGTGAACATATCCATAACCGCCTGGACTGCCGTATCTGCTTTGAACCCGGGCGCTGGATCTG
>CAKZLA010000508.1 GCA_937124525.1 uncultured Desulfobacterium sp. | reverse complement strand
CCCCCCCGACGGGCAATGGGCCCGGCCCGGAACCGTAGACGGCCCAATTGGCCGGTTCCTATTGCCCATCGGGGGGGGCTCTGCTGAAGCAAACTTGGAGGCTACCTTTTCATATAACTGCCACGGGCAGACCGCATGGGGGACTTGGGCCTGCCCACAACGAAGCATGAAAGAATATTAGGAGTGCCTACTCTTTCATATAAAACTGCCACGGGCAGACCTTATTGGGGATCTGGCCTGCCCACAACGAAACATGAAAGGGTGTTAGGCGTACCTACTCTTTCATATAAAAAGGGGACATGAAGTGATTTATCTGGTCAGTCTGATTGTTTTTTCCATGGTGATTCTGCTGTTGGTGGGAATGCTTTTGTTTGTGGATGCCAGGGTTTCCTCCACCGGGGAAAAAAGCATCACCATTAATGGAAATACCGATACCAGTCTCACCGTGACGGGCACCCCTTCGCTTTTATCTGCTCTTGGAAACAATGAGATTTTTCTGCCATCGGCCTGCGGGGGCAGCGGTTCCTGCGGCATGTGCAAGTGTGTGGTAAAAGAGGGGGGGGGGGCATTCTGCCCACGGAACTTGCCCATCTAAGTCCAAAGGATAAACAGATGGGACGACGTCTTTCCTGCCAGCTCAAAGTAAAAGATAACATGGAGATCCAGATTCCGGAATCCATATTCGGCATCACAAAGGTGGGAGCCCAGGTGGTGTCCAACGAAAATATTTCCACCTATATCAAGGAGCTGGTACTCCGCCCCGATGATCCCATGATCTTTAAAGCCGGAAGCTACATACAGATCGACGTACCGGAGTATGAGCTGTGCTTTAAGGATTTTTCCATTGACAGCAGGTATGTCAGTGAATGGAAAAAATATAATCTCCTGGAACTTACCGCTTCGGGGATGAGTCCTGGATTCCGGGCCTACTCCCTGGCTAACCCTCCCCATGAAAATGATATTTTAAAAATGACGGTGAAGATAGCCACACCTCCCCCCGGTGCCATGGGTATTCCACCGGGATTTGGCTCCTCCTATGTGTTTGGCCTGAAACCCGGAGACCGGGTGTCGGTGAGTGGACCCTATGGCGATTTTTTTGTTAAGGACACCGACTGCGAGAAGTGCTTCATGGGCGGTGGCGCAGGTATTGCCCCGTTGCGAAGCCATGTTCTGGATCAACTGGAGGGGGCCAAAACAACCCGAAAGGTCAGCCTCTGGTATGGTGCCAGGACCCGCAAGGATATGTGTTATCATGATACCTTTACCCAGATGGAGAAAATTTACGATAATTTTTCCTACCATATCTGTCTTTCCCGGCCTGATCCGGAAGAGGGCTGCTGGGAAGGGCTTTGCGGATATGTTCAGGACAACCTTGCCAAAGAGTACCTGTCCCAGCATGAAGACCCATCAGAAATTGAGTTTTACCTGTGCGGCCCTCCAGACATGGTGGACTCCATTGTGAAGACTTTGGACAGTTTTGGGGTTGATGAGGATATGATCTTTTACGATAAATTTTGAGATCGTCCAATTGTGGTCAACAACCCCTGAGCTGAAGATCCAGGGCTTTGCTTGCCGGTTTTTTATAAAATTAAAATTTTTTGTATTGCAATAGCTTTATAATTGTTTTACCACCTAAATGGCTTATTGTAAGTGTTTTATTTGCAAGGTAGTCAATTATAACTATATTGCTGTCAGAATATTAATTTTACGAGGATGCCCCATGGAAATAAAGGTTTTGGAATTACGCCCGGCAGGATATACATATCTGCTCGAAAACTCAGGGTTGACCGGAATGCCCCACTGGCATACATCCTTTGTATCCTCCACTGGAACTCACAGGTCTAAAGTTCAAGATGGTGCCATTAAAGACATATACCCAATAAGGTATTGGCCCGGAGAAAAAATCGGTGACCATCTTGAGTTTGCACTTAAATATGACGGCGTCAATCTGGGCTTGTTAGCTCACATCTTTGAACATACCCCCCAAGAGCCGCTCACCGAGTACATCAAATCCAAGCCAACCGGAAAGTACGCTCGAAAGATCTGGTTTTTCTATGAGTTCCTCACCGGCAGACAGCTACCTGTGGATGACAATGATAGTTTTAATAAGTGCCTTATCACTTGTAAAAGAAAGAAACCTACATGGAAATCCCACAGATCATAAGCCCGGACGGGCATATATTCACCATTGAACCCCGTAAAGATAAAGAAGAAAGCCGCAATGCCGTGTTTCATTTTTCTTCTGTTTCCGATTACATTAGAAGTTCAGTCAATGAAAAAAAGCCCTTCTGCTTCACCGGCAGGAGCGGCAATGCCCAGATTGGCTTAAACACGGTACCACAAACCCCGGAAACCCTCCCGGTGGTGGACGGTCAGGACGTTTTCCTGGACGGATGCATTCACAATCTTAACCCCTTGCTTGGCAATGTGCTGGATCAGTTTCACAAGGGCGATGAAATTGGCCGTCTGGTGATCATGGACCCGGATTTGAGAATCCAGGATGTGCGCCATTATCTGCACAAGCGCCTTTTTGTGGGCCGGAAGATTCGCAAGGGATACTATGATGGCTTTGAGATCCACCAGGAGATGGACCCCCTCACCGGCAAGGCCTGTGACTATATCTCCGTGGCCCTGGAGCCCTATCAGTACCGCTTTGAACCCCATGCCATGAACTCTTCCAGCATCAATGCCGTCATCAAAAAAGGGCGCATAGCCCTGAATCGCATTCGATCCAGAATTCCCCTGAACCTCAAGACGGCTTTACTGCACCCGGGGGAGTTGTTTGTGGGGGCCATTAAAATTTCATTGGGGGATATCTATGCGGTGATTGATCCCGTGGTGGAGCCGGAGCAAGGAGGGGTAAGGCATTTGTCGGCCATGGTGCTGGACCCTTTTAGAACCTTCCGGGACCGCCAGGTGGAGCTGTACAATTATGGTGACACCGACATGCCTTTAAATACCGCCAGAATAAAGATTCGGTTTTTCCGTACCCAGAATCCCCTCACCGTTCCCTTGGAAAAGAGCAAGGTGAAAAACGGGTATCGCCTGTGTGATCTGCTCACCAATGCCGAGGTAAGCAATCTATTGCAGACCATTCAACCCGATTCCCTGGGCATGATTTTAAACAAGGGCAACTTTGTGCCCATTCCCAGGGCTTTAAACCCCCATGGAGAGGCCCAGCTGGAGATGATTAAAAATTGTGTGGTGCAGAGTACCCAGCGAAAGTCCCGGCCCGTGTTTCCCGTTGGTCAAAATGGGGAGTTTTCAAATACATTGCAAAAGCTCTCTGTGCTGGGGGGCATCAACAGCCGGGTGTTCATCGGTAAAAATTTCCCCGCCCCGGAAGTGCTGGATGCCCTGAAGCGAAGCGGTCTGCGAACCTTTCTCATCAGTGCCGGAACCCCTGCCTTTGAGGATGATTATGTCAAAAAGATGATCAAGCTCACCCATACGGATCACTCGGATTGCGAATTTTTGCGCTATGATCCAGACATTGATAAACTCTACACCTTTTACCATGGTTGCTTTATGGAGCCCGACGACCGGGAGCGATTTGACCGGGTGCGTTACTGGTTTGCCTTTTATGGCTCCCACAGTGAAGCTGCGGACAATCAGCTGACCATTGATTTGTTGAACCGTCTGGCGGCTCGGCTGGGGGATGAGATGGGTATTGTCCATGGCGGAGGGCCAGGCTTGATGAAGGAGGCCAATGATCTGGCCCGTCAACACAATATCATGAGCGTGGGTGTGGCCATTGATCTGGAGGGAGAAAACCAGGCATCTTTGACCACCTGCGACGGCTTGATGAAATATAAAGAGGGGCTTCGACTGCCCCGCCAGGATCATATCCAGAAGTTGAGCAACCTGCCCATTGTCAATACCGGCGGGTATGGCACGGCCGAGGAGCTGGCCATCTCCATCACCTCCATGAAGCTCCATGAAAATCCCCTGGCCCCCATCGTGCTTTTGGATCCGGATAACCTGTGGGAAGATGCCAGGAATCAGACCATTAAAATCGCCGAAAAAAAATATGGCCCGTCCTTTGCCCCACACTTGATTCATTCCTGCGGCACCGCCGTGGATGCCGTGCAGGTGGTGATTCAGTTTCTGGAGGATCCGGATAAATGGTATGCCCAGAAGAAAATTCCCATGGATATTGTTGAAAAAACACGCATTAAATCCAGACGGATTCGCAAAGAGACCCTGTGGCAGAATTATATTGAGGTGTTTGATCAGCCCAACTATCGATTGAAGTCATAATCCTCCACCTTGTACAGGCCTGTGTGCTTTCACTTGATGATCAAATGTCCGGGAGGGGTCGGCGTATCCGGCCCCTTTATTGCGACACCTTTTAAAAATATGATTCTTTCAGTTTAAAGGGGCTGTTCCGGGTATTGGGTCTGTGGGCGCATTCCCATTTTTCCGGTTTGGT
>CAKZLA010000507.1 GCA_937124525.1 uncultured Desulfobacterium sp. | reverse complement strand
GTGTCTAGGTTTTTGCGTTTTTCCGCGATTTCTAGCCCTTTTGCAGGATCAGCCAACGCAGGTAGAGTCGCAAATGTACCTATGGTCAGCGCCCCTACTGTTATGATTGACGTCAACATTGTTTTCTTTTTGATCGAGTATTTGGTGTTTTTCATCATGATCTCCTTGGTCAGCCCACATCCGCAGGCTGACATTTCCTTATTTGGTCGAAGTGGATAGTTGAGCAGCTAGGTTGGGCTGTGTTTGATTAGCTGAGGTGGTTGGTGTCTCTGGCGTTTGCTTTTTTGCGTCGCTCACGTAGTGGTTCTCTTTGTCGAAAATCATCAGCAAGATTGGTAGCAAAATGAAATCCACAACCAGTGCGATGAAGATAACAATTGCACTCAGCAAGCCCATGTCAGCGTTGAGTCTGAAACCAGAGAGCGCGAGTACACTAAAGCCAGCCACAAGCACCACTGTGGTGATCCACAATGCGCGGCCCACGGTGTGGAAGGCGTAACGTACCGCCTGTTCAGCTGACTGACCTTCTTTGCGTGCGCGTTGATATTTACTTAGGAAGTGAACCGCATCATCAACCACGATCCCCAAGGTCACTATAAAGGCGAACATACTGATCATGTTAATGGAGAAATCCATGGCAGAAAGAAAGATAAAAGAACCCATAAAGGAGATGGGAATCCCCAGGCTCACCCAGAAAGCCAAACGAATTTCCAGAAACAAGGCCAAAAAAATAAATACCAGACCCAATCCCATATAAGCATTTTTAAGAAGTAATTCGGCACGCTGGGAAAAGACCTCTGAGTTGTCCTCCAATACCGTTAATTCCAGTCCTTTGGACAGGGTGTGATTCATTTGTTCCAACAAAAGTCTTGCAGCATCAGCAACTTCCGTGGGAGTCTGATCCCCCACACGGTAAATCTCTATCATCACTGCGGGCTCACCATTAAAGGAAGCCCAGGTGTTGCTGACTTCAAAGCCGTCCCAAACCGTAGCCACGTCCCCCAGCAGAATGCGTGATCCATCGGCCTTGGTCAGCAAGGGCAATTGAGCATATTGGCGGGCGTAATAGCGACGATCTTTTACGCGGACCAGAATATCACCACCGGAGGTTTTAAGGCTGCCCCCGCCCAATTCCACCGATGCCTTGGCAATGGCATTGGCTGCATCTTCAAGGGTTATCCCGTAACGCCGCAGGGTGGCTTGGGGGATCTCCACATGAACTTCATAATTCTTAACGCCGGTAAGTTCAACCTGGGTAATATGGGGATCAAGCAATAGTTCATCACGCACTTGATCCGCCGCCGATCTCAAGGTAAGTTCCTCGGCATTTCCGTACAGGGCCAGGGTCATCACCCCCCTTTTATGGCTGGCAATGCTGATCTCAGGGTCCTTGGCCTCATCGGGAAAGGTATCAATGCGGTCCACCTCACTTTTAATTTCCTGCCAAAGGCGGGCGACATCTGCCCCTTCAATGGCCTCAACTGTGATGCTGGCATTGCCCTCCCTGGCGGTGGCGGTGACCTCATCAATCCCTTCCAGCCCCTCAATTGCCTCCTCAACGGCCTGAATAATCCCGGTTTCAATCTCTTCGGGACTTGCCCCGGGATAGGAAATGGAGATATTCACCTGATCCATGGTAAAATCGGGAAAGACTTCCTGTTTCATCTGCAAGGCAACTACAAGCCCACCAATGAGAAATACAGCCATGAGCAGATTGGCAATAACAGAATTTCCGGCCATCCAGGCCACAGGACCCCGGTCGATGTCAGCTATCTCTTCTTTCCTCATTTTTTAGCCCACTTTGCACCATCTATGCTTTCATTGCCCTTTGATTCGGTGTTGATAATCTCCAGGGGCATACCCTGCACCGGATTGGCCATATCTGAAACAACCACCTGTTCTCCAGCCATCAAACCGCTTTTGATATAAACTTTGTCAGCACTCTTCCAGGCCAGGGCCACAGAGCGAATATCCAGAAGATTATTATCACAAACCCAAACTGTATCCCCATCCTGCAAGGAGGAGCGCGGTAATTCAATCATGCCGGAAAGTTGACGGCCCGTGATGTCCACAAAAACATAGTCATCAATGATCAATGGAGGCGCTGAACTGTCCATATGCAGCCTTTGTGGATCTGAAACCGCCACAATGACCGTGGCCATTCGACTGGTTTCATTGAGTTTGCCGGCAATACGGACCACCCGTCCTTCCCATTGCCCGACACCGGTTTGGGATCGGACTGCCGCCGGGCAGCCGCCGGCATAGTCAAAATCAATAAGGGAGAGCTGATCCATTGCCACCAGAGCTTTAACCCAAAATTCATCTGTTCCAACTATGGTCACTAAACTTTCCTGGACACCTACATAGGTGCCCACATTAACATTTCTCTCAATGATCAAAGCATTGAAAGGTGCCTGCACCTCGGTCCTGGCAAGATCAAGCCGGGCCTGACGTAAATCGGCTTCGGCACTGATCACGACGGCCTTAGCCTGCTGCAATTGGGGTTTTCGAAGAAGTAAATCCGTTTGTGCAATGGTTTCAGCAGACAATTCAGACAAAAGATGAAGCTCTTCACGTGCAATGGTCTGACTGCCCTGTTCAATGGCCAATTCGGCCTTGGCATTTGTAAGTTCGCTTTGGGCCTTATCCACCTTAACCTGGTGATCAGAGGAATCTATGGATAACAGTTTCCCCCCTTTGGGAATATAACCACCTGGGATAAATTCAGGGGCAACAAACTGAACCTCGCCTGCCACACGGGCTTTAATCGTAACTTCACGGGAGGCAGTAACGGTACCCATGGCGGAGATGACGGCCCGAACATTACTCTGACCGGCAGTTAGCACCTGCACAACTGCAGCCTTGCGTTGTTGTGGTAATGTCCGCTCGATGATTGGAGCGGTAACTTTAAAATAAGCCAGGGCACCACCACCACCAGCAATGAATATCAATGGCATTATGATCTTGGCGACCTTTGCAAAAAATAATTTTTTTTTCTGATTTTCAGACATATCCTATACACTCCACAGAAAATTTATGACCGACGAGACAAAACAGAGCCTGATACCAATTCCCGGCCCCAATCCCCACCGATGGTCCGATATAATTCCACACGATTTTTAATCAAGGTAGCCTGCTCGTCCACCAATTGGCGTTCCAACTTTTGCACACTTGTCCAGGCGGTCAGGTAAGCAAGATAATCGTTCTGACCGTTCATGTATTGGATACGGGCGTCTTTCAATGACATCCGGGATGCTTTAAGCTGGTCTTCCAGCAGTACAATATATTCATTTTGACGCTTTTCAGTCACAAGGCTGTTTTCCACTTCCTGTAAGGCTTTGGCCACTGTGGAGGCATAATCTGTTAAATATTCCTCAGCCACGGCCCGGGTACGGTCTACCTCGGCCGACCGATAACCGGCGTCAAACAGAGGCCCTGTTATACTGGCTGCCAAGGTGGAAACCCAGTTACTGAAAATCAGATCAAAAGTATTAGTTGAAAACCCGGCATCGGCAGAAAGGGTAATGGCCGGTAACCGATCAGCCCGCGCTGCGCTCACCTCCCAGTCCGCCGCACGTAGACGCAGACCCGCAGCGCGGACATCGGGACGAGTGGCCAAAAGATCAACCGGCAAACCGGCACTTGGAACAGGAATCAGACCCGGCAAATCCTGTTGAACAAGGGATAAGCCCAGGGCACTGGAACGTCCCAGTAACACCGCCAATGCATTGAGTTCCTGCTGTTCCGTTAGCTGTAGCATAGGCAGATTGGCTTTGGCCCCTGCCAGGGCTTCCCTTTGCTCTGAAACGTCCAGGGCATCGGCTTTGCCGTTCACAAACCGAAGCTGCTGTAATTTCAGCAAGGCCTGGTTGGTTTTGATCTGATCCTGCAAAATCGCAATTTGACGGTGGACGGACAAAATCTTAACCCAGCTTATGACTACCTCTGCCGATACGGTTACAGCGGCAGCTTCCAGATCCTCCTGGCTGGCCTTCAGCTCCAATAATTCTGACTGTCGCAAGGCTTCAAGTCGTCCCCAAAGATCAACTTCATAGGAGGCCTCCAGATCGGTGCTCCATGTCTGGGTATCTGAATAGTTGCTTTTAGAGCCATTGGTTTTGGTTTTCTGCCAGGTTTTTTTAGAACCCGCATTATAACCAATGCTGGGTTTTAGATTAGCGCCGGCCTGGCGTGCTATGGCATTGGCCTGTTTCAACCTGGACAAGGCAGTTAGAATATCAAAGTTACCGGACAAGGCTTCGTCCACAAAACTGTTAAGCTCGGTACTGTCAAAGGCTTTCCACCATTGAACCTGGTCTGACCTGTGGGCGGGATAGAGAGAGTATTTTTCCGGCAGATCCAATGGTGTGGATGGCCTGATGGGGGGCTGAAATATGGTACAACCTGTGACATTCAGCAAAACAATTATAATTGAACATAATCTAAACATGATAAACTCCGTTTTTTGCTCAAATTCAGGAACCTTTAGGAATAAGTTCGAAATAACATACCCATTTAAAAATTGAGGACACACGCCCCTTCAACAGTTGCGTGTTCTGAAAAGGGTAAGAAGACTGATTCCTTAATTAGCCATTTGACAGTTTACACTTGCTGGAGCAAGAACCCCATTTTCAGGGGAGCATTCACAAAAAAGTGTAAAGTAGTTTTTAAGGTGATATGAAGGCTGCCCAAACTCAGTTTCCAATTTATGTAAACTAAACATTATCACCTGCTTTTTTTCGCAAGGTTCGGCGGGCACGCACCAGCAAAGATTCCACTGCACTGACCGAAAGATCCATAACCTCGGCAATCTCGCGATAATGCAGATGTTCATTGTGCAAAAGTGTCAAAACCGCCCGTTGATTGGGGGGAAGCATCTTAATAGCCTTTTCCAGGAAATCCGTTTCAACTGCAGTTTGCAGCAAGTCAAGGGGGGTTTTCCCACTGACAACTTCCGGAAAAAACTCCATCAGTACAGGACGTTTCTTACGATGAAGATCAATGCAGATATTTTTTGCAATCCTGAGCAAGAATGTCCGTAAAGAAGCCTTGGGAAGATAGTGACCCGACGTGCGGTAAAGTCTCAAAAAAGTTTCCTGAACCACATCTTCTGCTTCCTGAAAATCATACAAAAATCCATGGGCAAAGCCGAAAACAACATCCTGATATCTATGCAACAGCTCACCAAGTGCCCGATCATCACCTTGGGAAAGCAACGCAACTAACTCCGTGTCCTCTTTTTGAGTGTAGCTTCGACGCGAAATCATCTGGGTGGCAATCTGTCCTTAAGTTTAATATGCTCCAGTAAGAGGGAAAAAAACAGCGCCCCTTTTTCATTTCCCAATTGCTCACGCAATTCAAGCACATGGTCTTCAAAGGCCTTATTTTTATTTTTTTCCTGGAGGCGGGCCGTTTCAATGAGTTTATGCAACTGACTTTGGTTTAATACCTCTGTTTTGGCAAGCATAAACAAGATATTTTTGTGGGCCTGTTTAATGTCTTTATGATATTTATCAATAACCACCTTGAATTTTCCCGTCATGTCCAGTGCCGCAGCTTCTTTTTCCTGGGAAAGGTTTAATTGATGAATAATATTAATCATTTCCATCCAGGAACGTTCCTTGGGTGAAATTGAATGATGATGGACCATGATAATAGCCGTGATTATAAATCCGATATTAAGAGCAAAGGAAAACAACACCAAAATACGTTTATGGAGAAGTGTCATGGCAAAACCCCTTGGCTGGCGTAAAGTTGATAAAGATTAATGTGATTGTAACTGCCGATTGTAGAGATGCTGGAACCCAGCACTACACCGACTATTAATCCGGCAAGGGCGGCACCGCAAAATGCCCCCTGCATGGTCAATGTCAGGCTCTGCCACCATTCCAAAATGCCTTGGTTTTTAAAATTTAATCGAAAGGCATCAATAATTTTGGGAGAAAGGGTGTTGGGTGCATGGATGGACGGCATTGCGTCCAAGGCATCCGCCATTTGCTTGACCCTTTGGGCCTCAAGGTGGCAATCTGGACATTGAGTTAAATGCAGAATAATTTTTTCAGCTTCATGGAGCGGTACTTCATTGTCCACCCAGGCATTAAGCCTTTTTTTGATTTCATAACATTTCATCTTGCCCTCCTGATTTATCTTTACTCCAGAGCCATAAGTTCTTATAATTTGTTGAAATTATCAGTACCATAAAAATGAATTATCAAAGTTCAAGGTTGATAATTTCAGATAGTTAGCCAATATCAGTGCAAAGTATGAAGAGAACTTATGACTAACGAGATCTTTAATGAACCGGTGAAAATAAAGATTCACTTTTGGCATCCTTCATTCCCGCTTTACACTTTCACGAGATGAATGCCCATTTTTCGGTGGTCATCCTTAAAAAAATGAAGTATTTTTGGGATCATTATGAAGGATGCACACATTGCTCCCAAATTTAGAATTGTTGCATATAATTATAAACGCTTGACATTAGGATTACCTGCGCATTTTTTTTAAAAACTTCATAAGTCATAAAAAAGGGGTTGACCCGGTAAGCCGCAGATGTTTCAAGTGTAGAAATCACATTGTTAATATTAAGATTCTGTCAAAATAAAAGGTTTGGTGAATCTGCTGATGCTTGCGTTGGATGTCAGGAAAAATTAAAATGAATAAATTGCTATTTGAATCCTTAAAAAAAGAAGGCGCAGATTTAGAGCCTGTTTAAAAATTATCAGGCTCTAAGGGAAAAATATGACAATACATGAATCGACAGCAAGTGTCGAAAATTTTCTAATCAAGGTAGTTAGGCTGACCAAGAAGTTTGACGATGTCACAGCCGTTAACGAGATATCCTTTAGTCTGCATCAGGGGGAGCTTTTCGGTTTTCTTGGCCCAAATGGGGCTGGTAAAACAACTACTATCAACATGCTCACGGGCCTGTCCAGGCCAGATTCGGGAACAATTATAGTCGCTGGTCAAGATTGTACTGAAAATCCGAAAGCAGCCCAGCATCTAATTGGCATTATCCCCGATGAGAGCAACCTTTATCCCGAGCTAACGGGATTTGATAATCTTTGTTTCTGTGCGTCATTATACGGCATACCCAAGAACGAGCGCCAAAAACGAGCAAGAGAATTGCTTGAAACATTCGGACTTAAGGAAGCCGCAGATCGGAAATTTGCCGGTTACTCAAAAGGCATGAAACGGAAACTTACTATTGCCGCTGGCATTATTCATCGCCCACAGATTCTGTTTCTTGATGAACCAACCACTGGCATTGATGTTGCCAGTGCCCGCCAGATCAGACAACTTATCGCCGACCTTCACCGTACCGGAACGACGATCTTTCTTACCACACACTACATTGAAGAGGCTGAAAGGCTTTGTGAACGTATTTCATTCATTGTCAAAGGTCGGATAGTAAAAACAGATTCAGTCAGGAATCTTCTGCAGCCCTTGTTGGACAGGCAAGTGATGTTGATTTCTGTTTCGAGCGCGGCAAACGATCTCTCCGGCAAACTTGCCACCGCTTTTCCTGATTATGAGTTTCAGTCCATTTCGACAGAGCAGGTTCGCATTGATTCCGCTGAGCCAATCAGCCTTGGACCACTCGTGCGTTTTATTGAGGAACAGGAAGTTGAGGTTAAGGAAGCCCGACGTATAGGCCCATCACTTGAAGATGTATTTGTAGGTGTGACCGGCATCGAGGCCAAGGTTTTGAAAAAAGAGACTGAGAAAAAAGGCGGTGCAGCATGAAAAAATGGATTGCTTTCTGGAATATTTTATTGAAGGACATGCGTGCCTATTATCTCAAGCCGCCAAATATTAGCTGGGGATTGATTTTTCCCATAGCTTGGACAGGCATGTTTTTTATAAAGTCTGGTAGCGGTTTGGAAAGCATTCCGGCGCTGCTTCCGGGCGTGATCGCAATTTCTGTGCTATTTGGCACAACTTCAATGCTGTCAGTAACAATTACCTTTGAAAAAAAGAATCGATCCTTTGACCGATTGCTGCTTGCTCCCATTTCATTGAACCTTCTTATGTTGGCTAAAACAGCCGGAGCAATTCTTTTCGGTTCAGTCAACGCTGTTGTGCCTATTGTAATTGCTTTATTCTTAACGGATCTGTCTGTAATTTCATGGGTGATAGTATTGCCTGGCATCATATTGATTGCAATTGTTTCAACATTTTTGGGACTTTTCATAGCAGTGTCTGTCAGCGAGGTCTTTGAAGCTCAGACTTTTTCAAATTTTTTCCGTTTTCCAATGATTTTCCTTTGTGGTCTATTTTTCCCAATTGACTCTCTTCCTGTAGTCCTGCGTCCATTGTCTTACCTATTACCCTTAACGTACGGCGTTGACATTCTTCGTGGATCAATAACTGGAACGAATATGATGTACCTTGGTTTAGACTTCCTTATCATCACATGTTTTTGCGGAATTTTATTTTATATTAGCCTGAGGAACATTAACAGGAAATGGATTACATAAATCATGGAATAACGAATAAGGATAGATTATGTGAGGAGTGAACCACAATCTTATCCATTGGTTGGACAAGTCCTTATGATCAAGCCCAACGCTTCCAATGTCTATGTTCTTATCTTTGATTTTCGTGTTGTTTTGACAAGAGAATCAGAAAGTCTTTTAGGTCTGGTTTGTCCTGGTCAGGTAAAAGATGAACAATGAAGCCTGAATTTATGAGTCCAGCAACTCTGCAGCATGGTCCAGGGTCGCCTTTGTGATGGTGGTTCCCCCCATCATTCGTGCAATTTCATGGACCCGGTCATCTTTTCTTATAAGAGGGGTGATCACGGTGGCTGTGCGCTGATTGATAATCTGTTTCTCAATTTTATAGTGATAGCTGCCCTATTTTGCAATCTGGGCCAGATGGGTGATGCAGATTACCTGGTATTTTTCCGACAGTTTTTTGAGTTTTATTCCTACCTTGTCTGATGTTTTGCCCCCGATGCCGGAATCCACCTCATCATAGACCAGGGTGCCAAGATCATCAGCGTCGGAAAGGATGGCCTTTAAGGCCAGAACCACCCGGGAAAGTTCCCCCCCGGATGCAATACGTGCCAGGGGCCGGGGATTTTCTCCGGGGTTGGGTGCCATGAGAAAGGATACCCTGTCCATGCCGGTGTCGGTGATCTTTAACCCATTGACGGAAAGAAGGTCTTTTTGTCTATTTTCCGGAAAGAGTTCTTCCCTGGAGCTTCCCTTGGCTGAAGGGGAATGGGTCACGGCAATGGTGAATCGAATTTGATCCATCTCAAGGGTTTTTAGTTCTTTTTCTGCCAGTGCTGCCAGTTTTTTTGCGGCTTTTTTGCGTTTTTCTGACAGGTCCAGGGCCATTTTGCCCAATGCCTGGGACAGCTCAAGGCATTGCTTCTCCATGGCTTCTATTTTTTCTGCCATGTTTTCAGAACCGGAAATTTTTTCTTTTAACGCCCCGTGGAAGGCAAAAAGACCTTCCAGGCTGGTCTGGCCATATTTTCGTTTCAGTTTTTGTATGAGATCAAGCCCTGCCTCCGTCTCCTCCAGGGTGGCGGGATCAAGGTCAATCCCCGTGGATATATGCCGCATTTCATCTGTGATATCCTCCATTTCAAGCATTGTTCTGGAGAGTTTTTCTGCCACCTGGTCGATTTTTTCATCCAGGGGGGCATATTTTTCCAGGCCTGTTTTGATGATATTCAGTCTTTCCAGGATGGTATTTTCCCCGGTGTAGATATCATTCATCCCAGTTTTAAGGCAGGTGAAAATTTCTGAACCGCTTTTCAAACGTTTTTTCCGGGTTTCCAACAGCAGGTCTTCATCGGGAAGGATATTGGCCTGGTCAATTTCATTAATTTGAAATATCAGGAGCTGATTGTCCTCGGTGGTTTTTTCAATGGTTGCTTTTAGTTGGGCCAGTTCCCGAATCAGGGGAGTGAGTTCCTTGCAGGAGGCCTGTACCCCATTGCGCAGGGGCCATGTACCCGCAAAATGATCCAGAATATCCAGGTGGTTGTCTTCGCTTAAAAGTCCCTGGTGGGCATGCTGGCTGGAGATGGACGCAAGATTTGCAGTGACCTGTTTCAGCAGTTGGATGGTGCTCTGGGTGGAGTTGATGAAAATCCTGTGCCGTCCATTTGCATTGATGATCCTGCGGATAATCAACCCCTCGGATGGGTCAAGTCCCTGGGCTTCCATGATGGCAGCGGCGGGACTGTCAGGTGAAATATCAAAAAAGGCTTCCAATTGGGCATTTTTTTCGCCGGTGCGAACGAGATCCGCAGATGCCCGTCCCCCCAGAAGCAGATTCACCGCTTCAATAATGATGGATTTACCGGCTCCGGTTTCACCGGTGAGTACTGAAAGCCCCCGGGAAAAGGAGATCTTCAGGTCATCAATGATTGCAAAATTTTTTATGGCCAGTTCGCTGAGCATGAAGTTTCCTGATAAAGTTCACAATATGAAGCAGATAAATGGCCATGATGGCTGCCATAAGTCGGGGTACCCAGAGCCATAAGGGGAAAATCCCCAGGGGAAGAAACAGGGCCGGGTCTTCAATCATGGCATGGTTGATGCCAATGGAAAGGTGAAGCCGATTGAGATCGTCCTGGTCAAAGGTGTTTCCCCGGGTCTCTTCCACAATAACGGCAGCACCATAGGTGAGCCCGAAGATGGCCGCTGTGAGCCACAGAACACCGGTGGATTTACTCAATCCCATGAGGCAAAGCACCGGAGAAATGGTTTTGACAATGTGTTGGATCAGGTGAAAGGTTTTCATCAATTCCATCACCACCATCAAGGGCATGATAATCAGAAAGATCTGAAGTCCAAGCCCTGCCATATCCCAGGCCCATCCTGACAGCATGGTGCCAAGGGAAACCGAGGCGGCACTCCCGATGGCAGCTGCATCCAGGGCCACGGGGGGAGCAACATCCATGAGAATGGCGGCAATAAAGGTGACACAAACGGACATCATCAGCCGGAAACATGCCGCCACCACAGGGTTAAATCCCGATTGTCCCTGGACAATGCTTTCCTGGATAATGTTGTGGGAGATGAGCAGAAAAATGGCAATCAAGGTCATCTGGTCCAGTGTCAGGGGCAGGGCAGCCATGGCACCAATGGCCCCATAAATACCGGTGAACAGGCCGATGATCAGGGGCAGGGCCGCCGATGCCGGCAGGTGGAGCAGTCCCATGGCTGGCTGGATGAGAAAATCCAGGGAGTAGAGCCACCCGGAATATACCAGCAGGGAGGTTCCCAAAGAGATGGGAACCAGGATTCTCAGTAGCCACAGGTAGCCGCTGATGCCCCGTTTTAATCCATTTTTGACCCCGTTCATTATTTTTTGACGCATGTATCAGATCCCCAGATATGCCTTTTTGACATCTTCGTTGGACAGCAAATTTTCTCCGGTGTCGGTCATGGTGATGGAACCGGTCTCCATGACATATCCCCGGTGGGCAATTTTCAGGGCCAGGTTGGCATTTTGTTCCACCAGAAAAATGGTGGTATTGTTCTCTTTATTTATTTTTCTGATAATATCAAAAATTTGTTTCACGATGATGGGGGCAAGGCCCAGGGAGGGCTCATCCAGCAATAGGAGCTTGGGTCGTGTCATGATGGCCCGGGAGATGGCCAGCATCTGCTGTTCTCCACCGCTCAGGGTGCCGCCTGCCTGGTGCCGTCGTTCGGCAAGGCGGGGGAAAAGATCAAAGATATAGTCGAGATCCTTCTTGATGTTCTCGGTGTCTTTTCTAAGAAAAGTCCCCATATCAAGGTTTTCCATGACGGTGAGATAGGGGAAAATATGTCGACCTTCGGGCACCTGATTGATGCCAAGGGCAACAATTTTATCCGGGGTCATGTCATGGATGGAGGTGCCCTGGAAATGAATTTCCCCCTGGCGTGCCTTGGTAATACCGCAGATGGTCATGAGTGTGGTGGATTTTCCGGCCCCGTTGGCCCCGATAAGGGTGATGATTTCCCCCTCTTCCACATCCATATTGATATTTTTAAGGGCCTGTATATTACCGTAAAAGGTTTGAATGTTTCTCAGTTTAAGCATCAATCTCCTCCCCCAGATAGGCTTTGATCACCACGGGGTTGTTCCGGATCTCTTCGGGAACGCCTTCTCCGATTTTTTTGCCGTAATCCACCACATAGATCCGTTCGGACAGACTCATAACAAGTTTCATGTCATGCTCAATGAGCAGGATGGAGATGCCCTCTTCATCCCGGATTTTTAAAATCAACTCATCCAGTTCTCTGGTTTCCTGGGGGTTCATGCCGGCAGCGGGTTCATCTAATAGCAGCAAAAACGGATCAGTGGCCATGGCCCGGGCGATTTCAAGCAGTCGCTGGGCCCCATAGGGCAGGTTAATGGCCAGTTCATCCACATATTTTTCCAGGCCGATTTTTTTAAGAATCCCATAGCTTTTTTCCACAATGAACTTTTCTTCGGCCCGGGTGGCTTTTCCCCTGAAAATGGCACCCATTACTCCGGTTTTGGTTACTGCGTGGCATCCCACCATGACATTTTCCAGCACCGTCATGGAGGTGAAAATTCGGATGTTCTGAAAGGTTCTGGCCAGCCCTTTCCGGGTGACAACATTGGTTTTCAGTCCGTTAATGCGCTCTTGTTTTCCCTGGGGATTGATGAGGACATCTCCGGACGTGGGGGGATATATCCCGGTGACACAATTGAAAAAGGTGGTTTTCCCGGCACCATTGGGACCGATGAGGGCCACAATTTCACCTTTGTTGATAAAGAGATTCAGGTTGTCAATGGCCCGAAGCCCGCCAAAATCCATGGTCATATTTTTTACTTCAAGAATTGGTTTCATAAAAAGTCTGTTGGGGGGATAAGGTTAGTTTTTTTCAAACTTGT
>CAKZLA010000506.1 GCA_937124525.1 uncultured Desulfobacterium sp. | reverse complement strand
ATACAAAATGAACTTCGATACCCTTGCGGGCAGACAACATCAAGCGATCAAGCTGTCAAAAAAAATACCAAAAAAAAGAAAAAGAAGTCCGCAAAAACCTAACCGGACACCACTGTAATTATTAAATATTGAGTCCCTACTGATATAGCATGGCAACCAATCATCTTGGCTTGCCTTCTTGGCACACCGACATCTATCCTGACACAGGGGGGCAAACTATCTAATTTGTGCTGAGAATTTCTTTTTTGTTTTTATATTCCTCTTCATTGATCTCGCCTTTGGCAAATTTCACCTTCAAGATCATGAGAGAATCATTTTTATCAAGCGTTTCTGAGCTGTTGCCTTGAGATGACTTGATCAATTTAAATATCAGGGTTGCTATGATGGCAATGATGAAACCTGTAATGGCAAAGCCTATAATTCCTCCGCCAAAGAACCAATGCCCGTAACCCGCACCATTGTAACCACAATTCCACATTTTTTGAGCTCCTTTTTTATGTATAACTGCCACGGGCAGACCATATTGGGGCACTTGGCCTGCCCACAGCAAAGCTTGAAAGCTCCCCCCTAGTATGCCGGGACTTTTTTATAAAATTGATATGGATGTAACAGTGAAAGAAAAATCTTTTCACTGTTACATCATGTCAATAATAATAGATTACCAGCATCCAGCAAAATTATGGTTGTGCCCTGTGATACCACAACCCCAACCCTGACCGTATCCCATTCCTCCAATGCTGGAGACATTGTACTGCTGGGCTTTGGCCCTGAGTTCATTTTCGGATTTGCTGATCTGCTCAGACAATGCCCTGGTTCTTTTGGCATCAGGGTTGGTGTTTGCCATCAGTGCATTTAACTCTGCCCTGTCCGCTGATATAGAGGATTTCAGAGCTTGGGTATCATTTGCAAAGGACTGATAGGCACCGTTGTTGTAGCCGCTCTGATTGTAATTCCTATTTCCATACATACCGTTTCCGTACATGCCGCCGCATCCCCAGGCAAAGGCACTGGCTGTAAAAAAACCGATGATCAGGATTGCTGTAACTGCTGTAATGACTTTCTTCATAATAAACTCCTTTGTGTTGCGTTAATAAATAAACTCTTGCTACCTGCCTCTCTACTATGCAATGGGCGTGCCAATAAATAGTCTTAGGTTGTAAGCATCTGTAATAATATTGAATTTATGAATTTTAAATTTTTTAAATACAACTTACCTTGTAAAAATAACATGTGTGATTAAAATTTAGACGGTGTTTTTAAAATTAACCGATTAAATATTAACCGCATAACTGGATTTTGATATGCTCATTCAAAAAAAAAAACGTTTTAATCCCTTCGTTTCTCCGTGGATGATCATAGGGATAAGCCTTGTGCTCATTAGTGTCGTCGTTGTCCAGGCTGTGATGAACTATAACCGTGAAAAAGAATATATGGGCCAACTTCTGGCAGAAAAGGGATCTGCATTGATCAGATCCTTTGAGGCCGGTACTAAAACCGGTATGATGGGGCTCTTTGGTAACGAGGCTCATCTGCAGACCCTTTTAGAAGAAACCGCATCTCAAGGAGATATTTCTTATATTTTTATTGCGGATAACTCCGGGAAAATACTCGCCCACAATATCAGGCAAAAAATAGGGAGCCGGTTAAATAAATTACAATTAGAAGGTAAGATATCTGCCTTTGATAAGCCACAATGGAGGGTCGTTAGCGGAGAAGATCAAAAGACCTATTTTGAGGTATACAAAACCTTTTTACCAATTTTAAAAAATCAGGATCACGTTTCTGGAACAGGAATGATGAATAGAATGGGGAACCAGGAGAACATGCGCATGTGGTGTGCTCCCGGATGGATGAAGGGTTTACCCGAAGATCGTATTTTAGATCCTAAAAATCGACCGATAATATTTATCGGAATGGATGTAAGCCCCTTTAAGACTGCCCAGGCTGAAGATTTGCGAAATAGCGGAATCACTCTGTCTGTAATTTTTTTCTTAGGAATGGCAGGGATGGTATCCTTATTCTGGGCTCAAACTCATGCTCGTTCCCATCGGCTGCTTCAGGATGCAAGAACATTTGCATCAGAACTGGTAACAAGCCTTCCCATGGGAATACTTGTGATAAATGAAAAATCAACCATAACCTATATCAACGAAGCGGCGGGCTCTCTTTTGAGAACCAGTATGCATAATACCAAAGGAATGAATACGAAGGATATCTTCCCGGCATCACTTTTAGAGTTGCATGAAGCGGTTAAAGCTGGGACTCCTGTTTTGGAAAACGAATTAATACTCGAGACTCAAAAAAACATGGCTTCCCCAGTTTCTGTGACTGTGACAGAAGTTATTGGAGAACAGGGGAATTTTATCGGTCATGTTTTTTTATTAAAAGACCTTAGCGACCTTCGGGCTTTGGAAATCGAAATTCAGAGAAAGGATAAACTTGCTGCTGTCGGGACCCTTGCTGCAGGCATCGCCCATGAGGTCAGAAACCCATTGAGCTCGATAAGAGGGTATGCAACATTTTTTGGAAGCTTATTTGATAGTGGCACTGAGAACCGGAAAGCGGCCAACATAATGGCAGAAGAAGTTGATCGGGTAAACAGAGTGATTTCAGAATTGCTTGAATTTGCAAGACCTGTAAATCTAAAATTGGAAAAAACGGATATCACAGAATTTGTCAATAATTCCTTGAGAATTATTAAATATGAGGCTGAAATGGCCAATGTAAAAATAATAAAATCCATTGGTAGCCCGCTTCCCGATGTAGAGATTGATAATGACCGGTTTAGCCAGGTCCTCCTCAACCTCTATATTAATGGCATTCAGGCAATGAAAAACGGAGGCGATCTTACCATTGAAGTTGGGCTCAAAGAAGCAAATGTTGTTTTTATGATTTCAGATACGGGAAAGGGAATCCCCCCTGAAGATCAGGCCAACATATTTAATCCCTATTTTACCACCAAAAAGAGGGGTACAGGGCTTGGGCTTGCCATTGTTTATAAAGTGATCGAGACTCATCATGGGACAATTAACATCATAAGTACAGAGGCGAAAGGAACAACTTTTGTGATTTCAATACCTATAACCGGAAATAGGAGCAACTGATATGAAAGGCAATATATTAATTGTAGATGATGATAAAGCCCACCTTTCCATGCTTCAAACACTTTTGAAAAGCCTCTTTGACTCTATTGAATGTGTAACAGATGGGGAAGGCGCAATTCGTGAGGCACGGGAAAACCCCTATGATGTAATCCTTATGGACGTAAGAATGGCGAACGTGAGCGGTATGGAAGCGCTTCAGAGAATAAAAGCCTTCAATCCTTCTATACCCATAATTATTATGACGGCATATTCTTCGGTTGATAAAGCTGTTGAGGCAATGAGGCTGGGAGCAGATGACTATTTAACCAAACCGCTAAATTTTGACGAATTAAAATTGTCCATTGAACGGGCAACCAAACATCTTCAATTATTCATTGAAAATGTGCAGTTAAAAGAGAAATTACTTTCTGAACTCAGTTTTTCGGGAATAATTGGTTCCAGTTCCGCCATGAAAGAGGTCATTGACACAGCAAAAATTGCTGCTCCAACAGATGCAACCATCCTTATTTCAGGTGAAAGCGGAACCGGTAAAGAGTTGTTTGCAAAGGCGATTCATAATAATAGCAATCGGAAAAAGAATCGATTGATCTCAGTAAATTGTGCTGCTCTCAATGAAACATTGCTGGAATCTGAATTGTTTGGACACGAAAAAGGCGCTTTTACAGGGGCGGACAATAAACGGAATGGCCTTTTTATCTCTGCTGACAAAGGCACGATATTTCTCGATGAAATCGGTGAAATTCCAATGACAATGCAGGTCAAACTACTCCGGGTAATACAGGAGAGGGAAATCCAAAGAGTCGGCAGTGATAAAACAACAAATATCGATGTTCGTATTATTGTTGCAACAAACAGGAACCTGGAAGAGGAGGCAAAAAAGGGGCGTTTCAGAGAAGACCTATTTTACCGACTTAATGTGATCAACATAAAAGTACCGCCCTTAAGGGACAGAAAAGAGGATGTCCCTCTCTTGGCCCAAAATTTTTTAATCAAGTATACTAACAAGAACAAAAAACAACTTAAAGGGTTTACCCCAATGGCAATGGACGCTCTAACAAAATATCAATGGCGCGGAAATGTCCGTGAACTTGAAAATGTCATCGAAAGGGCGAGCATTTTATGTATGGGGCATTATATATCTGAGAAGGATTTGCCGTTGAATATCATGAAAGATTATCATCCTGAAGATTCTGTTCAAGCTCAACTTTCAGGTGGAGGAAAGTCTCTTACTGAAATCGAAAGCATCGCTCTCATTGAAACTTTGAAACAGACAAAAGGCAATAAAACTGAAGCGGCGAAAATTTTAAATATCACGAGGACGACGCTGAATAATAAACTCAAAAGGCACCATTTAAGCCTTGAAAGCATACTACCGGTTGCTCAAGAGTGATGGTTAATGTGTATGTGACGCTTTTGAAAAAATCTTCAACCACAACATCTGGTATAAACCAAACTTTCAATCTTCCATGTGAAATTTATCTATATGGGACCCGGATATTGAATCTTAACTTTTGACAGAAAGATGACACTAAGGATTGAGCTCGACCTTGCAGGTCGACACAATCCTCAGTGTTGTGACCAAAGCCTGAATTTTATTTCAGAGAATCTGTAACGATGTTTTTTCCCAGATCACGCACCATAGCTGTGAAGCCTGTTGGACGTCAATTACTTTGTCCGGTTCGCGTCAATTATCTTGTCCGGTTTTCCTAAGATGTTAAGACAAGAAAT
>CAKZLA010000505.1 GCA_937124525.1 uncultured Desulfobacterium sp. | reverse complement strand
GTACCATCTTCAAGGACTTTGGAAAGCTTAACACGGCCACCTTTGATCAAAAACATTTCATTTGCAGGGTCTCCTTGTAAAAACAAAGATTGACCCTTAGTTAATTTTTTTCTCAAGGCCTCATGGGCCAAGGCTTTTACCTCAGCAGGATCAAGACCTTCAAATATCCAAAGATTCCCAATACAGACGGGTGATAGTTCAATGTCATCCCCTGCTATTTGTTGACATAGGCAAGCCATTCTTTTTCCTTATCCTTTTTGTTCGGCCCCAACGATTGAATGGCACCGTGGGCACTTTATTAATGATGAAACTACCACTACAGCGACACTTTCATGATCCACCCTGTTTGGAGGGGATTCTTAAGCGTGTTTCTCCACTTTTCGACACTCGATTTTTAGTGAAATAAGCAAAGTGTCGCTGTAGTGCTACCAGGGTTCTGTTTATGTTTCAACTATATCAAAAAAGCCACAAGTATTCTGTAGCGCTCGCTACAAAACGATTTTTTTGGGATGTAGGATGTATTGTCCGTTACCTACTGCGCGGCTCGGCACTATCCCTTTTTTTTATTCAGTATGTAGCAGTTGCTACAGACGAGCTATGGAAATTCTCATATTGTAGGTATTGAAACGATTTCAAGCACCACCTTATTAATCATTTGAAAAGGAGTATAGATCATGAAAGTATTAGTAACTTATTTTAGCCAGAGTGGAAACACGGAAAAAATTGCCAAAGCCATCTGCGAGGAAGCGGCCAAGGCCAGTGATGCCGACTTGAAGAAACTTGAAGAACTCACCCCTGATATGGTCGCCGAGTACGATTGCATTTTCATGGGTTCGCCCCTGCATTCCGGCAGTCTGGCAGCCCCGGTAAAAGAGTGCCTCGGTGTTCTTAAGACAACTTCCGGTCAGCAGATGGCAGGTTTTATTACCCATATGGCCCCGGCCTACCCAGAGCAAGATATGGAGGCCTTTACAGAACCCATGAAAGCTGCATGCAAGGAGAAAGGTATCGAATTCAAAGGATGTTTTGATTGCCAGGGCTTTCTGGCTGAATCCATGCATGCGCCAGTGCAAAACAAATTGAATATGGATGATGATCAGTGGGCAGAAATGGTCAAGCAGATGACCGGCCGTCCCAACCAGGAAGATGTGGACAACGCCAAAGCGTTTGTCAAAGCACTTTTTGCATAAAAAATAAAATCAAAATCAAATATTCATTCTATTCTGCTTGTTCTTCATTGCATCTCCAGCGTTAGCTTAAGATGGCGTATATTCCAATATACGCCACCTTAAGACGTTTCCGGTTGCACCATGCTCGCAATTATCACACCGAACAAGCCGACATCCATCGCTGGCCCAAAACAAAATTTGGTACGCTGGTAAAGAAAATGGCCCATCGTGACTGTCTGCGGATTCCCTTATTTCAGCGTCGAAAGAAAGCTGGCAAGATTAATTTTCTGATTGATGATCCCCAGTTTTTTACGGATATAGTTCCGGTAGGTTTCAACGCTTCGGTGGGAGATATTAAGCACCTTGGCAATTTCCTTTGAACTGAGACCTGAACGTATCATGTTGCAGATTTCGTTTTCCCGGGGGGTGAGCCGGGGCATACGCCGGGCTACGTTGCTTCCAAAGGCGGATGTCAACTGTTTCAACGTATCCTCCAGCAGGGTGAGATAGCCAATATCAATTTGGGAACCGCTGTTTTTCAATTTGTCCACAAGGGGGAGGAGAAATTGATCCACATTGTCCATGACCCGCTCTTCCAGATTCTTTTTTTCCATGATAACCTGGTTCATGATCTCCCTGAGAGCGATGTTCTTTTCTTTAAGAAGTTGATTCTGATTTTTTAGCTGTTGTTCACTTTCAAACAGCGCTTTCTCAGCTTTTTTTTGTTCACTGGTGCGGCCCAGGCGTTCAGCAATGGCATTGATAAGGGAGCGCTCTTCCTTTAGAAACGGCCCCTCGTGGCTGTTTGGCATTTTTTCCAGATAGCAGACACTGATAACACCAATAACATCCCGGTAGGCAATAATATCCGCCGACTGTTTCCAGATGGTATCTTTGTAATTATCTGTCTGGTAAATGCTTCCGTGGATAATACACCGGGCACAGGTGATTTCCGGGAACTGCCAGGAGCAGGGGATAAGCGTCATTACCTTCTGATAGATCTCTTCCAGAGAGATATCATCCTGCTCAACAATTTTTGAGATGCCGTACAGGCAGTTGATCTCTTTGATTCTTTCGTTCAACTCATGGGCCTGGCGTATGAATTTGGCTTCAGGGCTGTTGTCCATGTCCGTAAATCCAGGAACATGTTGAACAGGCCCGGATACACGATCCAGGGGACGCTTATGTTTCTGTGTGTTTTTCTTCATTTTTATTCCGAAGACTTCCCGTTGTAGGACAAGATGCTCTTTGTACCATTATTACGTCAGTCGCAAAATATTGAGGTAAAAAAAGGCCAGAAAAATCCTGTCCGACGGTTTTACTACAAACGGACTTAGATGCAATGACTGTCTGAAAAAGTACCATAACCGATTTGAATCTGCCATACAAAATCAGTTTAAAGACAACACCGACGTCTGAACCGTAAATCCGTTTGAATCAAGTATATTTTATAAGAAAAGGCAGCAGCAAAGTGCCGCCAGCAGAGCCTCCGAGGAGTGCCCTGACCGGAACATTGGAAAGCAAAAATACCCCCCCCCCCGACGTTTCCGCTCCGGTCAGGGCAGTCTTCGGAGGCGGTATAATACCATTTTCTATCTTCGTTTTGGCAGGTGCCTACTTATACCAAGCCCTGATCCAGCATGGCATTTACTACCTTGACAAAACCGGAAATGTTGGCACCGGCAACATAATTGCCTGGTTTACCATATTTTTCCGAGGCATCTGTGCAAGATTGATGGATACTCTTCATGATCCCCTTGAGGCGGGCATCCACCTCTTCCCTGGGCCAGTTGAGCCGCATGCCGTTTTGTGACATCTCCAGGCCGGACACAGCAACACCGCCTGCATTGGCAGCTTTCCCCGGTCCATACAGAATTTTGTTGTCCAAAAAGATATCAACGGCATCCGGCATGGATGGCATATTGGCACCCTCTGCCACCAGGGTCACCCCGTTCCGGATGAGGTTGGCGGCATCCTTGGCATTGATTTCGTTCTGGGTGGCGCTGGGAAACGCGCAGTCTGCCTTGTGATCCCACAGGGGATTCATGTCCTGGGAGGCATCCCGCTGGGAATAAACAGCTTTGGGATATTTCTCGATATACTCTTTAATCCGCCCTCGTTTAACATTTTTAAGGTGCATGATAAAATCTAATTTGTTTCTGTCAATTCCCTGTTCGTCGTAGATATATCCCCCGGAATCTGACAAGGTGACGGCTTTTCCGCCCAGGTCCAGAATTTTTTCCACCGTGTACTGTGCCACGTTTCCTGAGCCTGAAACCAGGCAGGTTTTTCCTTCCAGGGTCTGCTGCCGGGTCTTTAACATCTCCGCTGCAAAGTAAACACACCCGTATCCGGTGGCCTCGGGCCTGATAAGACTGCCGCCCCAGGCAAGACTTTTTCCTGTCAGAACACCGGTAAACTCGTTACTCAGTTTTTTATACATGCCGAACATAAATCCGATTTCCCTGGCCCCCACCCCGATATCTCCTGCCGGAACATCGGTGTTCGGGCCAATATGACGGAAGAGTTCAGCCATGAAACTTTGACAAAAACGCATGACCTCATTGTCGGATTTTCCCTTGGGATCAAAGTCAGATCCACCCTTTCCACCGCCCATGGGCAAAGTGGTCAGGGCATTTTTAAAGACCTGTTCAAAGGCCAGAAATTTCAGGATGCTTAAGTTTACCGAAGGGTGAAAGCGGAGCCCTCCCTTGTAGGGACCGATGGCACTGTTCATCTCAATTCTGAATCCACGGTTCACATGGACTTGACCTGCGTCATCCATCCATGGAACCCGGAACATCAATGTTCTTTCCGGCTCCACCATTCGTTCCATAATCTTGAGTTGACGGTACTCAGGGTTCCGGTCCAGAACCGGCCCAATGGTTTCCATAACCTCAATAACCGCCTGGTGAAACTCTTTTTCGTTGGGATCTTTTTCCATAATCGTTGTTAAAACATCTGACATTTGGTGTCTCCTGATAATATTGAATAGTGGTGGCTTGTTGCCCGGTGTCATTTGCTGATAATGACGCATTTTGATTTTTTCCCGTTCATTTTAATAAGTATGGGGGCCGACAACCTGATATGGCGTAAATATTGGGTTTCACAGACAGCCTCACATGCGTCAAGCCAGTCCCAGTTTATGAAATCCGGGTTGGATTTTTGGGATCCCCTGGTCAGTTCATTCACCGTGATATAGGGAATGCCAAGGGAGGTGATGTTGTGAAAAAAATGAGATCCCTGGGAGGGGTCTGCATTGAGTTGCTCGTTTCTCAGCTCAACGACAGCGCCGATACCGGAGATATTATGCCATTTCACCGGTATGCCAAGCCATCGGTCCGATCCGCCCCAGCGCCCCGGGCCAATGAGCAGATAACGGCGGTCCGCTTCAACCAGCCCGGCATTGATTCGTGAGATCTCCTGGGCAATGTCAGGGGTTGCAGACACAGAAAAAGCCTGGGGGGTGACATACACGATGTCGGTGATGTCTTCTATTACCCCGTTGCCAAGTGCCGTGGACGAGTAGCAGAATGCGGAATCTATATCCTCCTGGGAGATACAGGTTGTCTGCTGTGTATTGTGATCGGCCATGGGGCGTATTTGTAGAAAATAGAAGTCACTGGGCCGTTTTTCAGGATAAAGATTAATGGAAAATTCAATTTCAACAGGACCGCCAAAAACTTTGCCCCCAAGCTCAAGAAGATCGCACAGCAGTGGGGAAAGTGGTGGGGTGCTGTATTTCAGGATATGGGCAAAGGTCAACATCTTTGGACCTTCAACACCCCAGGTGTCACGAATGCGGTTTTCTTCCGGCACATAGGTGCTGGACAGGGCTTGCACTGGATAATCGTCCAGGGCTGAATCCAGGCTGCGTTTTTCAAGATTGGAATACCGGCCAAAATGGAGTTCATCGGCATAATTATTTGTTTTTAAGGCATAAAATGTTGTCTGGGCATTCTTTAAGATATCGTCCACCAAAGAAAACTGCGGCAGGATTTGAGGGTTACCCGGAGAAAACCGCAGGCTCTTTTCTCCGTCCACCACGGTTTTTCCAAGCCCAAGAGCAATGTGGGCAATACCATCTTCTGGTTTCATGTGAGAAAAGGGATAGTAATTAATGGATTGGGCCACCCCTGACACGGCGGGATAAAAATAGTCTCCATGGTGTTGCCCTGCAAGGGCCTGGACAATCACCGCCATGGAATCATGGAACGGATGGCTGGAGGTGCTCCGGTGGAACGCTTTGGCATCATCGTAGTAGGTGGAGGCAAAAACAAGCTTTATGGCGTTGGCCAGATGGAGGATACGCATGGACAGATCCGGATGATTGTTGGGAATTTTATACGTTTTATAAAGACCTGCATAGGGTTGAAAATGGGCATCTTCCAATTGGCTGGATGAACGCACCGCCAGGGGCATCTTCATCTGGGATAAAAATACTTTGAGTTGCCGAATCAACCATGGCGGCAATTCTGCACGGAGAAAAACCTCAACCACCTCTTCCACGGGGTGCTTTTGAGTTTCAAAATTTTCCAGGTTATTCTGGGTGATGAACGCCTCAAAAACATCCGTGCACAGGACCAGGGTTTTTGGTATACGGATCATAAATTCAGGATGCTTCTTATGGAGTTCATTTTCCTGCCCCAAAAGTCCTGACATAAAAGCCAGGCCCCGGCCTTTACCCCCCAGGGAGCCCTGGCCGATTTTGACAAATTCCTTGACGTTTGAATCAAAATAATTTTCGTTAAACGTCGACACCAGGCCCTTTTGCTGGAATTTTCTCAACTGGTGGATATTGTTAATAACAAATTTTCTGAGTTCATCCGGGCTCTTGAAGTCATCGCTTTTGCAGGCTCTGAATTTCAGGGCAAGATCTATTTCCGAACGGGCCATGAGCCAGGAGGAAAAATGATCCCGGTCGGCATGGTAAACGAGGGATTCATCGGGAATGGTGGGAAGTTTTGCTTCCAGCTGCATCAAGTTGGTTGCGATGTCTATGTTGCGGCCATTGGGCATGCAGAAGACAAAATTTCCAAATCCCAGATGGTTGAGGAAAAACATACGGGTTGCATGGAGCAGGTTAGGGTGATTCTTGTCCAGAAACAGGGCTGGGATCTGGTCGGCTTTTTTACAATTACACTTTTCTGAACTCATCAAGAGCAAGGGAATACCCTGGATGTCACTGCGGATGGTGGAAAAAAGCTTAATGCCCGCCTCCGGATCAAGGCTGCCGTTTCTGGGAAAACGGGTATCCGAGATGACGCATAGCAAAAAATCTTTGTAGCGTTCATACAACTCCAGGGCCTGTTCGTAATCTTTTGCCAGGAGCAGTTTGGGCCTTGCACGCATGGTTAGAAGCTTAATGCTGTCATTTAGGTCCGTTGCAAGAAGCGCCTGGGTCTGGGTAACAATTTCCTTGTAGATGATGGGCAGCATAAAGGAGTAGTACTCCGGACAATCCTCCACCAGGATGACCACCCTTACATTGGCAAGTTGGGTATCATTGTCTACATTAATGTGATCTTCAGCATTCTTAATGAGGGTGATGAGAAGGTCGGAGTTACCTGACCAGATGAAAATGGTGTCAATGCCGCTGTCGTAATGGGAATCATGGGCAGGGGGAAGAGCCCTGATGCTTGGGGAAAGGAGAATGACTCTTAGATTTGGCTGAACCTGCTTGATTTTACGTCCCAGGGAAAAAACATCCGTTTCCTTGAGGTGGGGGACGATAAGAACCATGTCAAATCGTTTTTTAGCCAACAGGTCAAGGGCTTCCCTGGCTGAAGAGGCCCCGGTGATCACAGGGGGGTAGCGTAGGTTCAGCCCACTGTATTCATTGATTATCTTTGATGTAAGGCTTCCATCCTCTTCCATGTTGAACATGTTATAAGGACTTGAGATTAAAAGTATTTCTTTGATTTCATACGCCATGATATCCCGATATGTGTCGGGCCGGGCATGAAACTTACTGAAACATTCTTTATTTTTTTCGCTTATCATTATACGGTGCCTCAACCGAAAAATTGATTCTTAATAAGCCAAGCCTGACCCCTCCCCACAATCGGTACAAAATTAATCGTTGGGTAGCAGGGTAATAATGTATGAAAAATTCACGCAGTAAAGCTTGGTATAATTATCTGATCTTAGAATTTTAGGCAACGCGACAAAACCACAGTAATAATGCGGTAATTTTTTACGTATTTTGTATGTGTGTCGGTGTCGATAACAGCACTAACTATCTGGAATATAAATAATTATAAATGCGTTAAGATGTCTAACGCGATAATCTACGAATTTGCAATGTAAAACAGGGTGGCTGACAAGGATCATCTGGAAACCTCTGCCAGGGTGTGAAGCGTGGTGTTGGGGTGCTGGCAGGTGTAAAAATAGTTTTTTTGTGATTGAATTATTTTTTCAATTTTGTTACATATATTATTTAAAATTGTTAATAAAGTAAAAAAAAACTAGGTAATATATGAGACTACCCTCTTAAAGCGGGATAGCCTTTAAAATCAAGCTTCTTGAGAGCCCTTAAATTGAGGGGCTGCAAGCAACTTTTTCACATAAAAAGTCTTGAAAACATCCCGGCATAAGCGGATAGCTCAATCATTTATTATGTTTTTAAAATATTGTTTTTCAAAAAATGATTAACATAATATGTTAATCATTCTCTTGACGTGAGCAAAAGATGAAGATATACTTTAAGACAAAAAAATTAGAAAAAATCTGTAGCAGAAAGAAAGAATCTGTTAAAGCTGTCGGGGATAAAAATTCACGAAAGTTGCTACAAAGAATGATGGAACTCAAGGCAGCAGACACTCTTGATGATATATCCAATTTTCCACCGGCAAGATGCCATGAACTTTCGGGAAACCGAAAAAGACAGTTTTCAGTCGATATAAACAGAAACTACAGATTGCTTTTTATTTCAGCAAATGATCCAGTGCCTGAAAAAGACGATGGTGGTTTGGATAAAAACCGAATAACTGAAGTAGAAATTATAGAAATAGAAGATACGCATTAAGGAGACAAATCACTATGAAGGCAAAAAAAAAATATGGATTTGATCCAGATTATGCAATTCCTCCGGGCGAAACCCTAAAAGATTTAATGGAATCTTTGGGAATGTCTCAAAAAGAACTTTCAAAGAGAACCGGGTTAACAGTTCAGTCATTAAACAGAATTATGAAAGGCGAGCAGCCAATAACTTATGACACGGCAAATATTTTAGAGCTTGTAACCAATTTACCAGCAAGGATGTGGAACAACCTTGAAGCAAACTACAGAGAACAGCTTGCTAAGATTAAAGAGCATGAACGCTTAAAGGAAAATGTAGTGTGGTTAAAAAATATTCCCGTAAATGAATTAAAAAAACGTGGAATGATTTCTGACAATAAAGATAATTTTCTTATTTTACATGATGTATTAAAGTTTTATGGTGTTGGAAGTGTTTCGGGTTGGGAAAAAATATGGGATGAGCCAAAAGTCGCTGCAAGAAGGTCTGTATGCTTTGAAACACGACCAGGGCACGCCTCTGCATGGATACGCCTTGGTGAACTACAGGCCCACACTATTGAATGTAAACCTTATTCTAAAAAAAAATTTGAAGCTGCAATTAAAAATATTAGAAAATTGACAATCCTTAACCCAAACGAATTTATTCCTAAAATGATAGAATTGTGCGCTGAAGCAGGCGTTGCGCTTGCTTTAGTTCCTGAAATGAAAAAAGTACCATGGAGTGGTGCGACAAAATGGTTAACACCAAATAAAGCTATGATTCTATTAAATCTTAGGGGAAAAGGAGAAGACCTTTTTTGGTTTGCTTTTTTTCATGAAGCAGGACATGTTCTCCACGACAGCAAAAAAGATTTATATATCAACGACAAAAGTAAAATAGATCCCAAAGAGGTTGCTGCTGATTTATTCGCATCTGAAATTCTTATTCCCGCAAAGTTCAAACAACAGGTAGTTAATTTGAAAAGTCGAGACGAAGTCAAGCTACTGGCAAAAGAACTTGGGATTTGTACTGGTATTGTTGTTGGGCAGTTTGAATACTTAACGAAAAAATGGGGTTGGTTTAAAGAGCTTAAACGCAAGCTTATGTGGGTGGATGCTACCCACTTAAGGCGGGACAACCTTTAAAATCAAGCGTCTTAGCAGCCTGAATTTTAGGGATTGAAAGCTAATTATCCACATAAAAAGCCTTGAGAATATCCCGCCTTAAGTGGGTAGCCCTTTTTTGTTTCGGGCTGTTCTGATCAAGCTTGATTTTCAGAAGGCGGTCGCAGAAAATATGTCAGGATAACTGCCCCGCTGCTTAAGACAGCGCACAACCAGAATGCAGTACAAAACGTTCCCGTTATGTCTGCGGTAAAACCCGCCACAGCAGGCCCGGTAATCTGACCGACTCCAAAAAACAGGGTAATGAAACCAAAGGCCTTTACTGCTCGAACAGGACCGGTATAGTCTCCTACGGCGGCAGACATGATGGTTGGGATGCTCCATACGGCCAAGCCGAAAATACCTATGGATGCATATAAAAATGGGTCCGGGAGATTGGCAGCCACCAGAATATAGGAAATGGTGAATAACGTGTAAACCAGCATCATGCCGGTTTTTCGTCCCAATTTGTCGGACAACCATCCAAACAATGGCCCGGAAAAAATCGAAAGGCCACCGACAACCGCCCAGAATGTACCTGCCGTGTTCTCACCAAACCCTCGATCATTGACCATGGTTGTAACTATAAAGGTGGCATAAACCACATAGGTTGCCCCGAAGATGGCATAAATGCACCCCAGGTGCACCATATCCCATTTGTTTGGTTTTAGTTTTTTTGCGATATTCGGAAAGGGTTTTTGTGCTTTTTCGGGTGTTCCCAGGGGGGTAATTCCTTTTTCTCCGGGTTCATTACGCAGGAAAAATGCTGCCATGGCGGCAACGGCAAGGCAGATGCTCCCCATGGTTAACCAGCTGGTCCTCCAGCCTTCACTTCCCACGATCATATTTACCCATGGGATAAACATCCCTGCAAACACAATTGCAATGCCATTCCCCGACAGCATGGTGCCAGCTGCCTGCCCCCGGTTGCTTTTAAGAAACCAGTGGGAAACCAGTCCCATCATGGGAACATTTGCCAGGCCGGACCCGAAGC
>CAKZLA010000504.1 GCA_937124525.1 uncultured Desulfobacterium sp. | reverse complement strand
CCCCCCGAGGGGCAATGGGCCCGGCCCGGAACCGTAGACGGCTCAATTGGCCGGTTCCTATTGCCCCTCGGGGGGGGCTCTGCTGAGGTTGCCCGGAAATTTTATTTTCTAATAAAATATACATGGCAGTAAGCACCTGCCACAACGAAAATTGAAAATCCTTTAATTCCAGCATATTGGTGAGACTTTCATATAAAAAATAAACACCTGCATCCTTTCGTCCTTTCCATATAAAAAGCGTAAGTCCGAAGGTTGAGGTAATAAGAGAAATAAAGAGATATCTATGAAACATAAAATTCCTTGCTTCCGAGGATGGTGGACACCGAAAAATCAAGCGCCAGTTAAAGGTAACCACGGCATAAGACAGGTCCTTATGAGCCTTGAGTATCCCATCTACATCGTTGACATCCATGGTACCCCAGGCGGTGCCCGGGGCGGCCGTGCCGTTCTGGAAGATACCTCCAGGAAGAATGAAAACGACCATATCAATGGTTTTCCCATAAAGGCATCGGCCCCGGCTCTTTCCATGGAACAATTGGGAGACCAGGCCTTTAAACAGCGCCATGGCCTTCAATATCCATACATCGCCGGTGCCATGGCCAACGGCATCACCTCAGTAGAAATGGTGGAAGCCATGGCCCACAACGGCATGATGGGATTCTTGGGGGCTGGAGGCCTCTCCATCCCCCAGGTGGAAGCAGCAGTGCAGCATTTGAACCACTCCCTGGGAGATCTTCCCTTTGGCTGTAATCTCATCCACTCCCATGGAGACCCGGAGATGGAGATGGCCACGGTGAATCTTTATTTAAGGTACGGGGTCAGTTGCATCAGTGCCGCGGCCTTCATGCGCATCACCCTGCCCTTAGTCTATTATCGGGTCAAGGGAATTCACCGGGATGAGTCAGGCCGCATCAACACCCCCAATCGAGTAGTTGCCAAGGTATCCCGCATTGAAGTGGCCCGGCAGTTTTTTTCTCCTCCCCCGGAAAAAATGGTCCAGGAACTTTTGGATCAGGGGCTTATTACAGCCCAGGAGGCCGCTTTATCCCAACAGATTCCCATGGCTCAGGATCTCACCGCAGAGGCAGACTCCGGTGGACACACGGACAATCGTCCAGCCATCTCTCTGTTTCCCACCATGATTTCATTGAGGGATGAGTTTAACCAACGCTTTCAATACCAGTCCCCCCTGTGCGTGGGATTTGCAGGGGGTATCTCCACACCGGAGTCAGCCGCAGCGGCATTCCAGATGGGGGCAGCTTATATCCTCACCGGTTCCATCAACCAATCCTGCACGGAATCAGGCACATCCAATGAAGTAAAGGCATTGCTGGCCCAGGCCCAACAGGCAGACGTTGCCATGGCCCCGGCGGCGGACATGTTTGAAATCGGGGCCCGGGTCCAGGTGTTGAAACGGGGAACCATGTTTTCTGTCAGGGCGGAAAAACTGTACACCATTTACAAAACCTATCCCTCCTTTGATGCGGTACCAACGGCCCTGCAGCGGGAGGTGGAAGAAAAAATGTTAAGAGAAAGCTTTGATGCCACCTGGCAAAGCACCCGAGAATTCTTCATACAGCGCAATATCCAGGAAGTACACCGGGCAGAAAAAGATCCCCGGCACAAAATGGCCCTGGTATTTCGCTCCTATCTTGGCCAATCCTCCCGCTGGTCCATTACAGGAGAGCAAGATAGAAAAATGGACTATCAGATCTGGTGTGGCCCTGCCATGGGTGCCTTTAATCAATGGGTCAAGGGCAGTTTTATGGAAAACAGTGAAAACCGCCACGTGGTGGACATTGCCCTGAACCTGCTCTTTGGAGCCTGTGTGTGCACCCGGGCGGCATGGCTTAAAACCCAGTGCCACGATCTTCCAACGGATGTCTCCCGCTTTACTCCCATGGACAGAACCACCCTGCTTTCAACCATCAACGCAATGTAAAAATTTTGTGAAATTTAATGATATCAGTACAAGAAATACATAATTTTTTCTATAGTTCTTTCTGCCATGCAGGTTACAAAAAATAAAAAAATATTCATAATATAGTGCCAAGGGGAGGAATTTTGCAAAAGAACAATTCGGTGGCCATCATCGGTATGGGCTGTATTTTCCCCGGAGCGGGCGGGCTGAAACAATATTGGCGGCTTCTATTCAACGGAGAAGACGCCATCACCGGAATTCCAGAAGAAACCCACTGGAAGCTCAAAGACTATTTTAATGAAGACCCCTCCTTCCCGGACCACACCTACTGCCACCGGGGAGGATTTATCCCCGGGGTCTCCTTTGACCCGGCACGCTATGGCATGCCCCCGAACAATCTTGAAGCCACGGACACCTCACAGCTATTGGGACTCATGGTGGCGGAAATGGCCCTGCAGGATGCCGGCCTTGGCATGGACGTCGATTTTGACCGCCACCGCGTCAATGTGATTCTGGGGGTCACCGGCACCCAGGAGCTGGTGATTCCATTGGGAGCCCGTTTGAGTCATCCCATCTGGAAAAAGGCATTAAAGGATTCCGGGGTTCCCCCGGAAAAAATTCTGGAGATCCTGGAACGAATCTCCGGGGGCCATGCACAATGGCAGGAAAACTCCTTTCCCGGCCTTCTTGGCAATGTGGTGGCAGGCCGCATTGCCAACCGTCTGGATCTGGGGGGCACCAACACCGTGGTGGACGCGGCCTGTGCAAGCTCCATGAGTGCCATCCACACCGCCTGCATGGAACTCCAGGCTGGCAAATGCGACATCTCCCTCACCGGTGGAGTGGACACCCTCAATGACATCTTCATGCACATGTGCTTTTCCAAAACCGGGGTGCTCTCCCACACCAGCGATGCCAGACCCTTTTCCAAGGATGCCGATGGTACAGTGCTGGGTGAGGGCGTTGGGATGCTGGTTTTAAAACGACTGGAAGATGCAAAGCGGGACAAAGACCGCATCTATGCCGTACTAAAATCCATGGGCACCTCCAGTGACGGCAAAACCAGTGGCATTTACGCCCCCCATGCCCCGGGACAATTACGTGCGCTTAATGCTGCCTACAAAGAAGCGGGCATCTCCCCTGACACCATGGAACTCATTGAGGCCCACGGCACCGGCACCCGGGTGGGGGACAAAATTGAACTCACCGCCTTGAGACAACTCATGTCCACCACAGATGGCCGTCCCCATTGCGCCCTTGGCACCGTTAAATCCATGATCGGCCACACCAAGGCCGCCGCCGGGGTGGCAGGCATAATCAAAGCCGTGTTGAGCCTTCACCACAAGGTGATCCCCCCCACCCTCAAGGCCGGGGAGCCTGATCCTGATTTAAATCTCAATGCCTCGGGTTTTTATCTCAATGATCAATCCAAGCCCTGGATACCCCGGAACGGCCGTCCCAGACGATCCGGCGTCAGTGCCTTTGGGTTTGGTGGCAGTAATTTCCATGCCGTTCTGGAGGAGTATATCCCCCAAAAAGACCATGTCTCATGGGACGGTTCCATCCAATTGGCCCCCTTTTCCGGCAATGATGTGGCTGCCCTCCAGGCTGACATGTCAACTTTCCTGGAAACCCTTGCCGATTATGATAAGTGGGACACCGGGGAACGGGCACAAACTATGGCATGGGAAACCGCCCATGTGCGGGAACATTTTTTCTTCCAGGCCCCTTTACGCATTGTGTTGATTTTAAAAGAAACCCACGATCCCCGGGAACAGATCAACCAGGCCATGGAATTCTTAACGGAAAATCACACGGCTGACTGGGAGAAAGATGATATCTTCTTTGGATGTCACCCATGGCAGGGGAAAAAACTTGGATTTCTCTTCCCAGGCCAGGGAAGCCAATACGTGGGCATGGGGCGGGATCTTTGCTCTTTATTTCCCGAAGCCATGGAAGTTTTAAAAACCGCAGATACCCTTTTCGCCCAGGCGGGCAATGCACCCACACACCGTCTCACCGATTTTATTTTTGCCCCCCCCTCCCACTTCCAGGATAGGACCACCTCGGAAGAGAGGCTCCGGAATACAGACATTGCCCAGCCCGCCATCGGTGCGGTGAGCCTTGCCATGTTAAAGGTATTAGAACACTTTGGGGTTACACCGGATGCCTCCTGCGGTCACAGTTTTGGAGAATTATCTGCCCTTTTTGCCTCACAATGGCTGACCCAAGACAATTTTCTCAATCTGGCCGTGGCCCGGGGAAAATATATGGCAGGAGATTCCAAAATCAATCAGGATTGCGGCGGCATGCTGGCGGTGAAAGCGCCACTGGATCAAATAGAGGCCCTTATTCTGGATGAAAAACTGGACCTGATTCTGGCCAACAGAAACAGCCATGATCAAGGGGTATTGTCAGGCAGTTCAACGGAAATCAAACGGGCATCAAAGGCGTGCAAAGCAAAAAAACTTCGATGTATCAAGCTTCCTGTGGCGGCGGCATTTCACAGCCGTCTGGTGGAGCATGCGGCCCTACCCTTTAAAAAATTTCTGGCCTCGGTTGACATCACCCCCACGACAACCCCGGTATTTTCCAACACCACCGGAGGTTTTTACCCCGAAAAACCTGACAAAGCCCAGGCCCTTTTGGGGGAACAATTATTAAACCCTGTCCATTTTGTGGAAAACATCGGGGCCATGGTGGAAAATAACATCACCACCTTTGTTGAGGTGGGACCCAAAACCGTTCTTTCCGGTCTCACACGTAGCATTCTCAAGGATCAACCCCATAAGAGCATTGCCCTGGATGACTCCTGCGGAAAAAGACAAGGCCTTGGAGATCTTGCTAAAGTGCTTTGCTGCCTTGCCGCCGCAGGCTATCCCGTTAAACTTGATAAGTGGGAAGAAAAGGGATTAAAACCGGAAAAAAAGATGATGAGGATTCCCATCACCGGTGCCAATGTGCACCCCCGTCCCTTCACCGATCTTCCCCCGTCCCCCCCCATGGAAAGCGGCTATACAAATAACAAATCTCCGGAAGTCCTGGGTCAAGGGAGTCAGATAAAAGACCCTGTTTCCCCCCGGACAACTCCGCCACCTCCCCCGGAGCCCACTTTCCATACCCCCTCAAACCCAAATTACCCGGCCCTGGCTGAAACACCCTGCCCCAGCAGCCCGGATTCGGGGCATCCAACATCCTGCCGTCCTGTTTCATTCACCGGGACGGAGGCCAAAGGAGCTGATATGTACTCCCCTGACCATGGGAATCATTTTCCCGCATCTGAGTCCCAAGCCTTTGAATCCCAAAAGGCACCCACACCAATACCTTCACATGCCGCCACATCCATGACCTACCAGGCCATGCAACTGGTTCATAAAGGCCTTGAGTCCATGCAGGAACTCCAGGCAGGAACGGCCCGGGCCCATGAGAAATTCCTGGAAACCCAGACGGCGGCAAGCCAGGCACTCCAGAATATGATGCAGCAGACACGGATGTTTGCCGACACCGTGACCACGGTGACGGCTGGCCACCCACACCCCCATCACCCTGAACAGGGCAATAATTCCCAAGCCCACTTTGTGCAGCCCTCCTTGAACCATGCCCAGCCCGCACCTGCCATGCCCCAGCAATGGAATGCACCTCCAATGCCGGGCACTTATGCCCCCTTTCCTGGGGATAATGAAACGGGAAAAAATGGCCAGGACCTCCATGCTCAGCCCCACCAGGCAAGGGTCTATGCCACTCCTGAAATGGTTGCCCACGCAGAACCTGCCCCATCCCAGACACCCCAGATGCCAGAGATCATGTCAACGGCCATGGCTCCCAAGGCGGAAATGCCTCCCCGGAAAGAGCCCCAGCCTGCTGCTGAAGATCAACCAAATATTCCATCGTTGATCATGGCCTGCGTCAGCCGTCTCACCGGTTTTCCCGAAGAGATGCTGGACATGGACATGGACATGGAATCCGACCTTGGCATTGATTCCATCAAACGGGTGGAGATCATGTCAGAGCTTGAAAAAGAGCTTCCCCAGGCCAGCAGCCTCTCTCCTGACAACATGAGTACCTTAAAGACCCTGGCAGATGTCATGGAAGCCATCGCACCGGAAAGCAACCATGCCACCTCCCAGGAGACCCAGCCCATGGCTCCCCTCAACGGTGGCTTGCCCGGGACAACTTCTTCCCAGCCCCCCCCGGCCTTACCCGTCATGGATGTGGTGATGAAGACCATCAGTGACCTCACGGGATTTCCCGTGGAGATGCTGGAACCCACCATGGATCTTGAATCCGATCTTGGCATTGATTCCATCAAGCGGGTGGAGATCCTCTCCAGACTGGAGGAATCCCTGCCCGAAATGGCAGCCATCTCCCCCGATGAAATGACAGGGCTTAAAACCCTGGAGCAGATTACCACAAGATTGTCATCAGGGGCCTTGGGTGAAAGCAAAAGCAATACCATTGCAATGGCGCCTGAAACACCAGGGTACCGCCCCGGGGAATCAGAATCACCTCCCCCCGTGGCAGCAGGGGCTAAAAATCAGTCAAAATCATCCGAACCCCCCGGGGAAACGGACTTAAAAAAAAAATCCTTAAGACAGGTCATATCGCTTAAAAATCTCTCCCAGGGTGACATAAAGACCGTTATCAAGGGAAAGACACCCCTGGGAAAGGGCAAAAAAGTATATTTGACCCAGGATGACCAGGGCATTGCCCGGCATTTAAAAAATGCCCTGGAAAAAAAATACATGATGGTGGAATGCCTGTCCATGGATGCCCTGCTGGATATAGATGATATCAGTGACATGGCAGGCCTTGTGCTGATTCCTGGAAAAACAGATATGGAATCCACCGGCTTTCTGAAAAAGGCCTTTCTCCTGGCCCGGAAAAGCGGCTCCACCCTCTGCCGGGCAGCCGCTGAAAAGTTTGCCTTTTTCACCACCCTCTCCTTTATGGACGGTTCCCTGGGATTTGGGACAACTCCTGTGACAAATCCCCTGTCCGGGGGGCTTTCCGGCCTTATCAAAACTGCGGATTTGGAATGGGAACAGGTGGCTTGTACCGCCTTGGATTTACCGGCTGATCCTGAATTTACCATGGCCCAGGCCGATGTCATGATTCAACTCATGACGGCCCGGACTCCCGTTGAAATGGGAATTAATCCCCAGGCAATTGTGGTACCTGAAAGCATGGAAGAACCTGTGATTCCCGGAAATACCCAGGTGAGCCAAAGGGATGTGTTTCTCATCACCGGCGGTGCCCGGGGGGTGACAGCCAAGTGTGCCCTTGAAATTGCCACCAGTTTTTCCCCCACCATCATCCTTGCGGGTCGATCAACGTCCCCCACCCTGGAACCCCAGTGGCTGCAACCCCTTTCCAATGAAGGGGAGATTAAAAAAGCCATGCTCACCCACCATTTTAAAGGCCAACGCCCCACCCCACCCATGCTGGAAAAGGCCTTTCGCCACTTATCAGCCAACCGGGAAATGAATAAAAATATTGGATTAATGGAAGCTGCCGGGGCCCGGGTTCAATATGTTTCCGTGGATATCCGGGATGAAGGAAAGGTACAGAAGCTCATCCAAGGGCTGGAAACGGAGCATGGGGCCATCACCGGGATTATCCACGGTGCCGGTGTGGTGGCGGATAGGTTTATCCAGGACAAAACCCCGGAACAATTTGACCGGGTATTTGAGACCAAGGTAAAGGGACTTTCAAACCTGTTAACGGCCTGCCCGCCTGAGAAACTTAAATTTTTAGTTCTCTTTTCTTCGGTGGCGGCCCGGGCGGGTAACACCGGCCAGGTGGACTATGCCATGGCCAACGAGGTCTTGAATAAAACAGCCCAGAGCCTTTCCCGGCATCACAATAAGTGCAAAATTATCTCCATGAACTGGGGCCCCTGGGAAGGGGGAATGGTGACCCCGTCCCTGAAAAAAGAGTTCAATAAAAGGGGCATCCCCCTGATTGATCTTAAAACCGGGGCTGCAATGCTGGTGCAGGAGATGACCTCCCTCCATCCCGGACCTGTTGAGGTTGTTGTGGGGGGACTTATCCCCCGGAAGCCCTCCCCCGGGTCCGGGGACAGAGATGATAAATCCCATTCTCAGAAACAAGGTATTCCTGTAAAAAAGAAAGAAAGCCCTTCAGTATCTGTTAAAACAACGGCAATGACCCAATTGACAAGCCTTGCATCCTGTCCGGTGCTGTCATCCCACACCATTGCAGGAGATCCGGTACTGCCCTTTGCCCTGATGATGGAGTGGTTGGCCCATGCAGCCACCCATGCCCACCCCGGGCTTGTGTGCACCGGAATGGACGGGGTCCGGGTTCTCAAAGGAATAAAGCCGGGAAAACAGGAGTTGACCGTTGATATCCAGCTGGGAAAATGTACTCCCAACGCCCTTGGGTTCATGGTGGAAGGTGATATTGTCTCCCGAAACAGTCCCAAGGCACCCACAATGCACGCCAATGGAAATATCTTTCTGGATGCTCATTTGCCAGCTCCTCCGGTATTGGATCGGTCCCGGCAAATAAGCCTTCCCCCAAGTGATCTGTCCATGGACAGCGTGTATGATGACATCCTGTTCCACGGCCAGGATCTCCATGGCATAAAAGCCATTGTGGGATGTTCCGCCATGGGCATTGAAGTAGTAGCAAAGCATGCACCTGCCCCGGAAGCATGGCTTTCCTCTCCCCACAGAAATAAATGGATACTGGATCCCCTGATCATGGATTCTGCTTTCCAGGCCGCCATTATCTGGAGTCATGAAACCCTTGGCATGGTCTGCCTTCCCACCTACATCGCCAACCTGAGAATATACAAAGGCATACTGGACCATGACGGTGATATCACCATTATTTTAACGGTGAATGAGCAGACATCCCACACCATTAAGGGGTATTTTGCCTTTATTGATGAAAAGGGCAAGGTGGTTGCCAGCATCACCGGATTTGAGGCGGTGATGGACCCCACCCTGGGGGATAAATTCAGGCAACAAAAAGCCTTGTCTGATTCACCCTCTTCCAATTCAGAGACATTCCAGAAACCTGGAACTAAAACAGCGATTTTCAATGCCCCAATGTCAACGAATAAAGAATTGTTAACACCTGCAATGACAAAGGCAGGCACTGAAATCGCCACAACTGCCCCCCTTTTTACCCGGGAGAGGATTTTGGCATTTGCAGTGGGAAAACCCTCAGAAGCCTTTGGAACACCCTATGAAGTTTTTGATAAAAATCGAGAGATTGCCCGTCTTCCGGGTCCCCCTTATTTTTTCATGGATCGGGTGGTGAAAACCGATCATCAACCATGGCAGATGGAACCGGGGGGATGGATTGAGGCACAATTTGATCTACCCGAAGATGGCTGGTATTTCAAGGCAGCCGGATCAGAGACCCTTCCATTTTCTATTCTCCTTGAAATCGCCCTTCAACCCTGTGGATGGCTTGCCGCCTATGCCGGGTCCGCCCTACACAGCAAAGACAGGCTTTATTTCAGGAATCTGGGGGGTGAGGTAAAATTGTTATCTCCTGTCCATCGTACCATGGGAACCCTGACCATGAGAAGTCGCCTCACCGGGGTATCCAAGGCAGGGGGGCTGATCATCCAGGACTTTGATCTGGAGGTACTCAACCAAGGTAAATTGCTATACCAGGGACATACCAACTTTGGTTTTTTTACCAAGGCATCCCTTTCCAACCAGACCGGCATCAAGAACTCACCCTTTGCCCTTAAATTGACCGATGAACAAAAGAAATCTGCCTCTTCGGAACAATTTAAAGATACCGCCCCGTTAATCCCCGAAGATACCACCGTGGATTCTCCAGGCGAAATGCCGGCAAAAGCCATCAGAATGATTGATTCGGTGGATATTTTTCTTCCAAAGGAGGGGAAATATAAAAAAGGATATATCAAGGCCAGCAAAATCGTGGATCCAAATGAGTGGTTTTTTAAAGCTCATTTTTACCAGGACCCGGTGTGTCCGGGCTCCCTGGGGGTGGAATCTTTTTTACAGGTGATGCAGTATTTTGCATTTAAAACATGGAAAATTGATCCAGAGAAATTCCAGGTGACAATGCCATCCCACACCCACAAATGGATATACCGGGGTCAGATCACCCCGGCGCGAAAACAAATTGAGATCCAGGTTCATATTAAAGAAACAAACAAGGATACAATGACCGTCAAGGCAGACGGAATACTTCTTGTGGATGATCTTTGTATCTACCAGATGGAAGATTTTATAATCCGTCTGGAACCCAGGTGAATCATTAAAAATACTCAAGAGTCCTAAGTTCTCATAACTCATTGAAATTATTAAGGCCTATAAAATTAAGCTTTAAGGTACAGGCTCTATAATTTCAGGGGGTTAGCAAATCTCAATACACAACATGCAAAGAACTTAGGACTG
>CAKZLA010000503.1 GCA_937124525.1 uncultured Desulfobacterium sp. | reverse complement strand
TTAATCAGGATGCCTTGGGTGCTGCCGGTCATGGCAATTTCAAAATAACCGGGACTTAGCAGATCGGAATGGGCATCCAATCCCCGGGATTCTTCCAGGGGATGATGCACCATATAAGTCCATTCCGGCGCTGGCACAAATTCGCCCCCGGGCATTTCAATATCCAGGGTGCGTTCACCCGGCACGGGTTCAAACAACACACCGTCTTTTCTGGGGGTCAGGGCCGTTTCCCAGGCATCCTCAGGGACGGTCCATGCCTTAATGGTGTCGTGGAAAGACCGATCCTCTATATCCGGGCGAAGAATCAGGGTCACCGGAAGGTGATCGTCCAAGAACAGGGCCACATCACGGGAGAGCTTTCGAATGACTTCAAGGAACACCTGGTTTTTTCCCCGGGCCATCCACAGCCGCAGTTCAATGATAAAATGCCTGCCTTCGCTGGTGGGAACGTTGAAGCGCCATAGCCCCCCTTTTTGTCCACGGGGACAGGAAAAACTCTCCAGGCAATCCAGAGTTAATTCCCGGGAAGCGCCCTGATACAAGGTCCATATGCGATACCGAGCAAGGAACATCCAACGATTTTCAGGATAGTCTGAATTGAGATTGGCGCACAACAGTCCATCATAACGGCTCTCCAGACGTCCCCACCAGGCAGCGGCACGCAACACCCCGCCCCGGCCATTGACATCCAGGCATTTCAGGGATGGGTCGGCCGTGATTTTTTTTCGTGAAAAAGACCCAGGGAACGGCAGGGTCCGGGGATTTCCCAGATACAACAGGGCTGATTTGTGTTCATAAGTGTTGCCGTTCTGAAACAGGCGGATGCGAAAGGTCAATTCCTGGTGAAAAGAATGGGGTTTCAAAGGAGGAAAAATGGCAAAATAAGTGCCGGAAGCCATGGGTAAGGACTCTTCATAGCCCATGGTTTGCACCGCATTTCGGGATGCCTTACGAATATCTGCCCTGAAATTCTTAGGGGCCAGCACCAAAAGACAATGCCCCGGGGGCACCATCACCGTGCGACGATTGTCTGCATCCCAGCGCCAGGTCACCATCCGGCTCTCTTTTCCCTCCCGATTCAGAGAGCGACAAAAGGCAATGGGGTCATGGACAAGACGCTCTGCGCTGGCATGGGCGTCAAAATCTCCCAGATCCTGAAATCCTTGAAAAACCTGGAATAATTTCATCGCCTTGGCCTTGAGTTTTTGATCCAGCACCCGCCGGGGCATGTAACACATGGGGCGGCCATATTTCCCCCGGGAATGGGGGCTGTACGTCTGGGAAGGCAGGGCCATCACCTGACCCGGCTCCAGGGCGATGGACTGTTGGTCCGGGGACCTTGTAATATGAACCTCTTTTTCACCGAGAATATCCATCACCGTCGAAGAGGAGATGTCCCAGTCCCAGGGAGCCCAGGAAACCCTCCCCTTATTTTCACAATCCAGATTCACCACAATGAGCAACCGGCTTTGGGATGCCTCATGGAGTCTGGCCAGGGCCAGGCAGTTGCCGGGGCCGTTGTGGATAAAAAAAATTTGGGAATCCTGGCTAAAGGTGCTATGATTTCTTAAAATCCAGTTAAGGCGTTTGATATGTTCAATCTGATTTTCCCGGCTACCCCAGTTCAGGGACGGCGCTTCGTGCACATTGATCTTTTCCGTGGCAAACCACTCCACCCCGGCGCTGAATCCAAACCCGCCACAAATGGAAAACAAAGCAGAGATTGCGGTGCGCATCCTGGCGTATCGGTGGGATACCCCGGCCAGACGGGGATTGTCATGGGTTTCTGCAAAATGAACCATGAGCCCATATTTTTGTGAAATTTCCAAGGCTTCGGGGAGATAGTTTTCTATTTCTGTTCGCTGGTAGTTCTGGAACAGTTCAGAATAGGCCCAGTCAAGGTTGGCTGTGTTCAGAAGATCACAGGTGGCATGGATGCCCCCCCCCAGTCCTTCCAGCAAGAAAAGGGTGTCAGGATACTCCTTTCGCACCCTGGCCACAATGTACTCCCAGGCTGGCAGGGGAATCATGTAACCGGCATCACACCGGAACCCATCCACCCGTCGTCGGCACCAGCAAAGGAAAATGTCTGCCATGTATTGCCACAATTCCACCCGGGAATAGTCCAGTTTAGTGAGATCTTTCCACTTCACCCCCCAGGCACCGGGCACTTCAATGGTGCCATCTTCTCCCCTCACCAGCCATTCCGGGTGGCTTTCGTGGATACTGGCGGCCCAGCCTGTGTGGTTGATGGCAATGTCCAGAACCAAATATCCGCAATGGGAGTGGACGGCATCGGCAAGTTCCATGAACTGTTCCAGGGGGGTTGCCAGGGGATCAAACTCCACCAGGGCCGGGTCCACATCCGTAAAATTAAGGGCCGCGTAGGGGCTGCCGTAGCGGCCCATGCGGGCGTAGGTGGTAGGAGTGGGATGCACGGGTAAGAGCTGGAGCACCCGGCACCCCAGTTCTCCAAAAATAAAATCCACCTCTTTGACAAGATCCCGGAATTTTCCCGACTCTGGAATCACGGTGTATCCTTTGGTTTCAAGGGTGTGGATCATCTCTTGCTCTTCCGGAGCCATGGGTTCTCTGGGCCATTTTGCACTGCCGAACTGCCGGACAAAGGCATTGTAGATGATATTGGCGCAACAGGAACCTGCGCTTTCCACGTTGATCACCGTGTTATCACCTTCTGGCCACAGGGGGGATGGTTGCTCCGTGCCCATGAAAAAACATTTGGCCCGGAAATGACCCAGTTCATACAGGGGCAGCGTGATGGAAAAAAAGCGGGGGCTTCGGCGAACCATCTTAATATCATGCCAGGCGCTGTTGAGCTTGATACCTCCTTTATCCACCCGGTCTATGATCTCCTGGCGCATAACAGCGGCCCGTCCCAGATCGGTGCGAACAAAGGCGTCCCCCCGGGTGTCCGTGTCAGGAGAGAACTCCAGGGTAAAGGTAACACTGTCTCCACAAAACATGACCAGGGCCCTGCCGGGCTCGGGATATTGAACGACCATGGCTCCCCCCAATTAAAGTTAACGCCTTCCTATTTTTCTTCCCATCCGCCAAGAAGGTGGAGGTGAAGATGAAAAATCACCTGGCCACCGCCTTTTTCCACGTTAAAAAGAAGCTTATATCCAGATTTGTCAACACCTTCTTTTTTGGCCATGTCCCGGGCCACCATATGCATTTTTGCAACGATTTCTGCATCGCCTTTGGTGAGATCGTTAACACTTCTGATGTGCTGTTTGGGTACAATAAGCAGATGAACTGGGGCATGGGGGTTGATATCCCTGAACACCACGCACATCTCATCTTCATAAATAAATTCCGATGGAATTTCACCTTTGACTATTTTACAAAACAGGCAATCTTCTGCCATTGGGTTCTCCTTTTTGTGGGATCTTGGTTGAATGGCTTCCATTAGTTGCTCCAGGACGGCGGTGGCCTTTCCCTGGAGAAAAATGTGGGTTACAAAATCAGTGTATTCCGACGGTTCTGTGTTGATTTCAATGATCTTTGCTCCGTTTTCCCGGGCCAACCGGGGGATCATGTTGGCAGGAGCCACCTCTCCGGTGGTTCCCACAATGATGAAAAGATCCGCCTTTTCCGCTTCACCAAAGGCGGCCCGATGGGCATGGCCGGGAATGGACTCTCCGAAGAAAACGGCATTGGGTTTTAAAATTCCTCCACATTTGGAACAACGGGGGGGCAGGACGGACAAATCCACCTTTTCCACTTTAATACCCTTACCGCAGTTGAGGCAAATTAATTTCCTCAGAGAACCATGGAACTCATGAATGGTTTTGTTCCCGGCATCCTGATGGAGACTGTCCACATTCTGGGTGATCACCCCGTGGATGAGATTTTTGGCTTCCATCTCCGCCAGTATATAATGGGCTGCATTGGGCTTGACCTGACCAAACAACTCATAAAAAATATCCCGCATCACCTCCCAGGAGTGGGCCGGATATTCACGGAAATAGGAGATATCAAAGGTGGCAGGATCATACTTGTTCCATAATCCATTCTCACCCCGAAAGGGGGGAATACCACTCTCCACAGAGATACCAGCCCCGGTAAAGGCCACGGCCCGTGTTGCGTCCTGGATTAACTTTGCTGCCTTTTCATAATCTTTATTATCCACAAATTTAATCTCCGCTTATATCCATTTGACCTATATTTCCAGTTTTGGCCCATACTTTTTTTGGGGTTGATCATAGAGTCGGCCACCTTGTGGTAAAATTTTAGCACTGAAAAATAAGCCCTGTTATTACGACTATTTGCGATGGGTAGAATTCTATCTCCCGTATAGTGGCCCAGCTTATGACCAACCCCCTTTTTTTATATAAAACTCCGTGCAAAAGTCTGGAATCATGAACGTTTCAAATTTCCTTGTGCCGCCAGGACATGTGGGTTTTATAAGAAACTCCGTCCAATAATTTGTAATAACTGGAGTTTCGATATTTGTTGTGGGCAGGCCA
>CAKZLA010000502.1 GCA_937124525.1 uncultured Desulfobacterium sp. | reverse complement strand
TGAAATCCAGGTTTACTCTAAAGTCCTTAAACGGTTGTAGAGTTATTTTACCATTTACTAAGAAACCCTATCAACACATTATTAAAACACAGCCTAATTATTTAATATAAACTGCCTATTAAATCCCTATTTTTGACGTATGGATCATAACCTTATGACTCAACTCTTACCACCCTCTAATCGCCTAAAAAAATCAAACGGATTCACATCAAAGGCAGCCGCACGGTGAACACTCTGATGGCCGGTCAATATCGATCTGTCTTCCGGGGGTCGGGCATTGAGTTTGAGGAAGTCCGGGAGTACAGCCCCGGAGATGACGTAAAGGCCATAGACTGGAAAGTGTCGGCCCGGCTGGGTCGTCCTTTTATCAAACTTTACCGGGAAGAGCGTGAAAGCATTGTGATTCTGCTGGTGGATATGAGCGCTTCCCAGCGGTTTGGTACTTTTTCAGGACTCAAACTGGAAAAGGCTGCCGAAATTGCATCTGTGCTGGCCTTCAGTGCCATTAAAAATAATGACAAGGTGGGGGCCATATTTTTTACCGACCAAGTGGAGAAGTATATTCCCCCCAAAAAAGGCTCCAGCCATATTTGGCGTTTAATTCGGGAGATGTTCACCTTTGAGCCCCAGGGCCAAGGCACCAATATTCGGGCAGCCCTGGAATATCTTGCCACGGTGTCAAGGAAAAAGAGCCTGGCCTTTATTATCTCTGATTTCATTTCTCCGGATGTGGTAAAGGGGTTGAGAACGGCCCGCCAGCGCCATGAACTCATTGGGGTGATTATTTCCGATCCCGGGGAATTTAAACTTCCTTCCCGGGGCATTATCACTATGGCCGGGCTTGAAACTGGTGACAAATGGGTCTTGGACGCAGGAGACCCCCAGGTTCGAGAAAAATATATCCATTGGAAAAAAGGTCAGTTGGTTGACATTGAAACTGCCCTGACCGGGGCCCGGGTAGATTATTTTCACATGCCCACAGAGGAGTCTGTGGCAGATGTGCTGACGCTGTTTTTCCGGCAGCGGGAAAAGAGGATGCGGTAGATGCAAGATATTCATGATATTGAACCGCCAATACCCATTGGCATGGACCCTTTTTTCTTCCAGCTATTCATGGGATTGGCAGTGGTGCTGCTACTTGGGGTATTGGGCCTGATACTGTTTCGTTATTTGAAACGTCGTAAACAAAAAAAAATGTCAGCAAATACCCTTTTTTTACCCCCTCCTCTTCCACCGGATCAGGCCGCCATAAAGGCCATAGATGCCCTGGCCCATACCCTGGAAAAAGATCCCCGGAATTACTATTTTGGTATTTCTGCTATTTTAAAAACGTTCATGGGAAAGGTCTTTGACATGGGGACGCCGGAGATGACTACCCAAGAGGTGGTGTCAAGCCTGTCTGGCCTTAATCTGGATCGGAACCTCACCGCCCGGACTCGGGATTTTTTCCATTTTGCCGCCATGGTGAAATATGCAGGTATTACCCCTGATTTCCCGCGTATTTACAAAGACCATGACCTGGTGCGGGAATTTATCCATTCCACTGCCGGGAAAATGCATGACAGCCATCACGGTGAGCCGGACTTGGTAACCGGGATAAAAACCGGAATTGATATGGCAACGGAGAACAGCATGGGCAGAAAAAATACGATGGTACACAGTGCTGGCATTAAAGATCCATCCTCAAACATCACAAAGGGGCCGTGACTATGTTCCGATTTGCATCACCCTGGTTTCTGCTGTTGCTCATGGCCATTCCGCCGGTGTTCTTCTGGCGCACACGTAGACACGCCCCCATCCATCTTATGGCCTCCCATGGGGCCGTTTCTGCCATCCAGCCAAAGTCTTTTATTCTCATGCTTTCTGCCCTGCTGCCATTGTTTAAATATGCGGCATTGGCATTGATGATCGTGGCCCTGGCAAGGCCCCAATGGGGCACCCGGAAGATGAACATCACCACCGAAGGGGTGAACATTGTGCTGGCCCTGGACCTGTCAGAATCCATGGCAGCCCTGGATTTTAAACGGGATGGCAAAATTGTTACCCGTCTGGATGCTGTAAAGGGGGTGGTCAATGATTTTATCATGAAGCGGGATGGGGACCGCATCGGCATGGTGGTATTTGGCTCCCAGGCTTTTACTCAACTGCCCCTGACCCGGGATTATAACACTATCTCCTTTGTGCTGGATCATCTTAAAATAGGCGCGGCCGGACCCAGCACCGCCATTGGAGATGCTTTGGGCATTGCCTTTAAGCGTCTTTTGGACATTGAAAGTAAATCCAATATTATTATTCTATTGACCGATGGCAGAAGCAACTCCGGCAAACTCTCCCCCAAAGAGGCCGCAGACATTGCCGCCACCGGAGGGGTGAAGATCTACACCATTGGGGTGGGTAGTCAGGGTAAGGCCCCCTTTCTGGTCAATGATCCCCTTTTGGGCCAGCGCTATGTCTACCAACAGGTGGACATGGACCATGACACCTTAAAAGAGATTGCCCAAAAAACCGGGGGGATGTTTTTTGCGGCAAAAAATATTGATGATCTGGAACAAATATATGAGAGCATCGACCGCCTGGAAAAAACCAAGGTGGAGGTGGATGCCTGGGCCGAGTACAATGACCTTTATCCTTGGTGCATTATTCCTGCCTTGTTGTTGCTTGGGGCTTATATCATTCTTTTTAACACACGCCTGATGCGGATTCCCTGATGTATTTTTTTAACAACCCTTTTAACAAAAGAGTAATAACCCAAAACTGTCCCCTGATAGGTTTTGAGTTAAAAGTAGAATTGCTGAATATGGATAATTGTATGACAAGTTATTTATACACAATATCAAGGATGTCCAGTCCAACGGGGGATGGTGTCATATGAAATTTTCCCAACCCAATATGTTTTATCTGATATGGGTCGTGATTGTTCTGGCCGGGGTCAGCATATATGGCATCCGAAAGCGAACCCGTATTCTTTCCCAGTTTATTACATTGTCCCTGGTGTCTGCCATGGCACCGTGGGCAGTTTCCCGGCGGCGCTGGACCAAGGGGCGACTTCTCATTGTGGGTTTCTTGCTGGCAACC
>CAKZLA010000501.1 GCA_937124525.1 uncultured Desulfobacterium sp. | reverse complement strand
TAGCAGCTGAATAACGGTGAGGGGAGGATTCAATCCCAATGCAATGGCGGTCATGAGCAGCTGAATCTCGCTGATGTTGGTGGCCAGTGAAAAATGCACCGATTTTTTGATGTTGTGAAAAATAGTCCGTCCGTCGGCCAGGGATTTTGCCATGAGTTCGAGGTTGTCCCGGGTCAGTACCACGTCGGCCACATCCCGTGCCAGGTCGGTACCGCTTTCTCCCATGGCGATGCCGATGTCGGCCGCTTTCAGTGCGGGGCTGTCGTTGATGCCGTCACCGGTCATGGCCACGGTCCGGCCCGAGGCCATGATGGCCTTGACGATTTTTAACTTCTGGGAAGGGGTTACCCGGGAAAAAACATGAATGGCCGGGGCCCGTTCAATAAGGGCAGCCTCATCCAGACTATTGAGTTCCCGGGCATCCATGATTTCCAAGGGAGCGCCCTGGGACAGATTCAACTGCCGGGCGATGGCGCAGGCACTGATCTCCTGGTCTCCGGTGATCATCACCGTGCGGACCCCGGCGGTGTGCAGGCTGCCCAGCAATTGCTTAATTCCCGGTCGGGGCGGATCCATCATGCCCACCAGGCCCAGCCAGGTCATGTTTTCTTCGGGTTCCCCCGTGTCATCGGCACTGATGTGGCGAAACGCCAGTCCCAGAACCCGCAGTGCGTCTTCGGCCATGTTGCTGTTGGCGGCAATGATGTGGTTCCGCAATTGGTCTGTCAAGACGGTTTCCCGGTTGTCCATTATAACACTCTCACACCGGGCCAGGACATCCAGGGGACTTCCCTTGACCATGACCAAATGCTCATTTGTATTTTCCGTTTCGTGGACAGTGCTCATGAAAAGGCGCTGCTCCGAACGGTGGTGAATGGTCACCAGGGGAGAGGCTTTGCGGATTTTCTTTACATCCACGCCGGTATCGTTGACAAATCCCGTCAGTGCGCTTTCCGTGGCCGAGCCGGAGATATCCAGCCTACCGTCGGCGCAGGTGCCGTTGATCTTGGTTTCGCAACAAAGCGCACATACATTGATAATTTCTTTCATCGCCCAGGGGCAGATGTCAAAATCCAAGGACGAGTCGTTCTTTCGGCAGATCAGTGCGTCCCCTTCCATATCATACCAGGTGCCTGCGGCATATATCGTGGTCACCCACATCTGGTTCCGGGTCAGGGTACCGGTCTTGTCCAAACAAAAGGTCTGCACGGCTCCCAATGTTTCCACGGCTGGTAAATGACGCACCACGATATTATCCTTTTTCATACGATTCATGCCAATGGCAAAATTAATGGTGGCCATGGCGGGTAATCCTTCGGGCACCGCCGCCGCAGCAAGGGAGATGGACATGCGCAGCATATAAAGCAAACCGAATCCCCGGAACAATCCCAGCCCAAATACCCCGGCACAAATGGCGCCACACACCCAGATAAGCTGGTTGCCGATGGAATCCAGCTGGCGTTCAATGGGGGTTTCCGGGGTGTCGGTGTCGTTGAGTAATTTTTTCAGGATACCGATTTCCGTATGGACGCCGGTGGCCACCACCACGGCCTTTCCCTGACCACCGGTGATACAGGTGCCCATGAAAGCCATATTTTTCCGGTCGGCCAAAATCGTCTCCGCACCGTCGATGGTGGCGGCATGTTTTTTGGCGGGCATGCTTTCTCCAGTAAGCATGGATTCGTCAATGGTCAGCTGACTTGCCTGGATGATCCGGCTGTCGGCGGGAATATAGGTACCTGGCTTCAACAGCAGCATGTCTCCGGGAACCACTTCTTCGGCGGAGATGAACAAGGGTTTACCCCCACGCACCACCTCAGCCATGTGATTGACCAGATCGTTGAGGGCATCAATGTTTTTTTCAGCCCGGGTTCCCGTGGCATACCCGATGAACCCGTTGGCAATTACCACCCCGAAGATGATGGCCGCATCCAGCATGCCGCCTGTGAGCAGAGAAACACCGACCGCCGCCCCCATCAAATAGACCGGCAGAGAATTCATCTGCTCCATGAAAATTTTCAGGCCGGAACGAGACGAGGTCCGGGGCAGTACATTATCGCCGTAAACCTTGTGTCTGCGGATGACGGCTTCCGGTGAAAGTCCGTCATCTGGATGGGTGTCAAAGACGGCAAGAACCTCAGCCGCAGATTTGTCATGCCAATGATCCTGAACAGTTTCCATGCCTCCCCCCATGCAAACGGATACGGACTGTATGACCTTGCGGGCGACGGATTCCTTTTTTGCTTGTCCGTCGGATGCTTTTTTGCCTTTTCCAACAGGGGGCTGCTGGGGCAGCAAGTTTCGGACCTCTTTTATAATGCTGATAATTTTTGTATATTCAATGGCGGTGTCAAAATGGAAAAGCACCCTGCCGGTGACGGTGCTGGCCCTGCAAAGGAAAATGTCCTCCCGGGTCTTTGTCAATCCTTCAAGGGCCTGTTTGAATTCATGACGATATCTCAGTCCCGGGACAAAGAAACGTCCCCGGCCGGGGAGATCGGTATGAACTGCCGTAATACCGGTGGCTGATTTTTTTCTGCTATATAGTCTTGGTATCATTCACAATAGTCCCCGCCGTTATCCATCGGGAGACATGAAGTATTCCAGGTAGTTCCGGCTTTATTTTGTCGATAATAGAGGGTGTATGCCATCCACAATGCGGTAAACAAGGACGGCGTTTTAAGATTGCCCCGTATCAGCTCCCGCACGGCGTGCACAATCAGCACAAGAAAAACAGTTCCGACAATCTCCAGCCTGTTGCCGGTAATGCGGCGAATGCCGCTGTCCATCCCGTCCACTAAGGTGGCTGCAAGGTTGAGCACACTGCTTTCAAAGGGTGATCCCTGGGTATTAACATCAAACAGCTCTATTTCCCGACTGTATAGAGTCACCGCTTCCAAGTCCAGGGCTGGATCGGCCAATAAAATAGTGGCAGTGGTGGGGGATACGCTAATGTGTTGGTAGTCAAACGCCCGCTTCAAAATGGACTCCATGTGTTGAAAATAACCGTCCCCCATCTTCTTCACACCCGCTATGCGGATGCGGACCCGATGTTCCATGCGATGGACAATGGTGGCTCTGGGTGTCATATCATGCCTCGTGGGAAATAATGGTGTTACGGCATTGGTAAACCCGCAGTGTCGCTGCTGCTTTTCAATATCGCCCAGTTAAAGGGAAAAAACCTGAAAAGTGGATGCTTCAATTTTCGCGCACCGCGGGACCGTCCGTTTTAAAATGAAAGTGTCAGTGTGCTGCCGTTTCTGCTGCCGTTGCTGCTGCCATTTCTGCTGCCATTTCTGCTGCAGCATCCTGGGCAATCTCCGCCTTGGCTTCGGCCGTGATGTCTTCGATTGCTTCCTTGGCCTCAGCTATGGCTACCCGGGTTCCCTCGTAGGTTACCAGGGTACCTTTGATGACTGCTTTGAATATGGGTTTTGCAATGCTGCCCAGCAGGGGAAATACGATGGGTGTCAGTACAATAACGCCGGCGCCGATAGCCAGGTTGGTGGGGGTGATGCTTTTGGGGATGAATTTCATTGTCTACCTCCTTAAGTCGATTTGAAGTGGAATGCGGAAATAAGTTTCTTCTTCCACCCAATAACAATAATAGTTAACAATCCGGAAACAAAATAAACACACGGGGATAATGTCGTATTCCCCACAGGAAGTGCTTGGGATAATTCATAATAAATATGAGGTGAGATGTTCCAGAAGATGATCATCTTTCGGAAAGATATCAATCTTTATACGATGCGTCAAGATAAACGTTAGGATTTTGTTAGTGAATCTATAATCAAATCAGTAACTTGTTAGGTTTACGTTAGGATCGTGTTAGAATTATCGCGCTCATGTTAAGTTGAACCAATGGGAACATAGAGATATTGAGTCTATTATCCGGGATAACGTGAAGGGTTTTATGAAAAAAGGAGAGGGTTTTGGATATTTAAGACTTTCCCTTTTTCAGGAACTGGCGGAATTGGTTTCGGAGATTTTTTAAAAAAGAATTTCAAAAATCAGAGGGTCCTACAAACCGGAAGATTGCGAGGGAACCCGAATGAATTAAAGAGGGATGTTATCCATAAATGTCACATCACCGGTCATCTCTTTTGTTTAAAGGGAAAATCTTCAAAATCAAGACTTTTCACACTGGTGAAGGGAGGAACAGCGTAGACTCTTTTTTCCCGACCGGCACCAAACAGGTGAAGGACCGGTGATTGATCAAGTTTTGGGTTGTCCCACGGGGGAATGGGGGATGGACTCATCAGATAACGGTTGTTGACCAGGACAGGATGATCAAAGGAGAAAAACATGGCATTGTTCCTGACAATTTCCTCGTACAGTTTTACATACATGGGTTCATACTCCTGAAAGGCATGCATGCGGGCCGCCCGGCACCTGTCCGGTTCAATGCGTTGCAACGGTTCTGGGCAGGAAACCTGATATACCACGATCTGATTTTTTGACAGTTCTGTCTCCGGTATCCGGTGACGGGTATGGATAATGGTGGCATGGGAAATTTTTTCCGTGGTGTATACAGCGGCGATTTTTTTAAAATAATCTTTTATACTTAGGGCATTGAGGGTATTGTCATCTCCCTGGTCAATTACCTTGAGAATATCGTTTTTCCCAAGGAGGGACGCGGTTATCTGTATGGCACCGGTGCCCCATCCCCGGGGCAGGCCTATTGCTCTTGCCACAAAGGGTACCTGGTATCCGGGAACGGCCACAGCCTTCAGGATTGCCCTGCGATTTTTTTTTCTTGACCGGATGTCCGGGCATGGAGGCAGATAAGGCAAGGTCATGACACTGGATCCCCAGGGATATCTGATATGCCAGGAATGGCAGAAAAACCCATGGCTGACAATTCTGCATGAAAATCAACGTGTTGGGGAAAAGTCAGGTGCTGGACAAATCCGGATGTTTCCACCGTATCGCTGTGGGGGAGGACAAAGGCCTGATCACAACCCGGACAGGCTGCCTTTTCAGTGGAAGACAGATCCTTTACCCCCGCATCCTCAAAGGAGCGGTCCAGCAGGGAAATGGAGACGGCTTTTCGCTCGTTTTGACCAAAAACAAGGCCGTATCCCCTTTCCAGAACTGCCTTTTTTTTAGGGGAGACATTACGGCCCCGGTTGACCATTACACACTCGGTGAGTTTTATTTTGCCCATGGAAATTTTAAACCCAAGCTCTGGAGGAGTGATGCAGACCTCCACATACCCGACCCTCATCTCAGCCATGAATGGCTGGCTGCACTGCCCCCCTTTGCGTTGCAGTGAATCGGCGCAACCTAACAGGAAACCTTCATCACCCCGGGCAAGGGATTGGAGCCTGATAGAGCGATCTACAGGCATGGTGAAGGGTTCCCGGGTCAAGTCTGCCACAGGCTCGCCAATGAGGGGTTCTGGAACTCGAGACAGGCATTTGGGGCTTATCAGGACATCTGTCACCCGGGGTAACGATTGGAACCGTTTGGAAACATGGAGGATATCATCTCTACCGATTTTTTTATTTTCCGGTGAAAAACGCGGTGGGTGCGTTTTTTCTTTGGGATCATCCCCATGGGGTTCAAAGGTAAGGACCCGGTATCCAGAGTCAAAGGAGGGACCAAGAATTTGTCCGCCGGGAATATCTTTAAATATCCCTGATATTCGCCGTATGATCTGCATTTTTTCAGTATTCACCGGCTGGGAATCACCATACAGTGGCAGGGTGTTTCGAAACATCCGCACCAGAAAGACAGCTTCAATGAGGTCCCCCTGGGCCTGCTTAATGGCCCAGGATGCAATATTGGGATCATAAAGGGCACCTTCAGCCATGACCCGTTCCACCGCAAGCCCCAGCTGGTGTTCAATCTGTTCTGCCCTGATTTCCGGAATCTCGCATGGCCCCCTGCCCCTGAGGGTGGTCTGTTTCCGGGACGCGTCAACGGCATCTGTCACTTCTCTTGTACGGCTGTTCATGACATTACCTCAATGGATATCGTGCGAGGGATGGCCACAAAAGTGGTGTGGCTGACAAAGACCATGTCCACCCCCAGGGGGTATTGAATTTTCAATTTATTTCTATTGTGAAAAAAACAGGCATTTACACCTTCAATGTGCAGTGTTGTCTGGGTTTCAATGCCGGGACCTGTCAGAGACAATCCACCCGTACTTAGAATATCCGGGGTCTGGACAATAAGGGTGGTTGCTGATTCCGGCGCCATGGCGGAACCTGGATAAAAGCAGGTGGGCTTATTAAGGTTTTTCAAACTTGTCTCCAATGCAAACAGGGCATTTGTCGGATTCAGTGTAGCTGGTGCACCCGTATGAAATCGCAACCACTTAATTTCTTCAGAACCGATTCTCAAATTGGACCACAGCGGTGTTTCATCATCAAGCAAAGCCAGGAGAATGGCACCAACCGCATTGTGCAGTTCACCCGGTGGATTGATTTCCACCGGGGACTCCATCAGGGTGCCCGGATGGGCCATGGCCGTCAACAGTCGTCTAAAAATGGCCTGGCTGTCATGGGCTTCAACCATAAATCCTTTTCTCATGATCTTGCCCCCCTTACCGGTTTGACCTGGGAAGAACCGCCCATTCGGGAAGCCCGGGCCGCCTGGTTTAGCTGATCATCCCTGATCTTTTCTTTTACCAGCAACTGGTTCAACAGTTCTGTTTTGATACGGTCGTGATAACCGGGGTCCTGCAACAGTCCATCAAACAATGCAGCAAGCTTTGCGTGCCTGAGATCCGAACCCATGACCCATGCTGCTCCCTGCCAGGTACCATTGACTTCAAGTATGCATTTTGAAACCGTAACTTCCCCCAGATTGAACCTTGAACCGGATCCATCTTTTTTACCCTGGATCATGAAAAGACCCGTTTCAGGAGCCGTTATCAGGGTAAAAGAGAAGTTGTCGTCCAACTGTTTACGGGCAGCCTCAAGATCTGCCGGATCTGCTTGGGCTAACAGGGCCATCCAGTTTTGTCTATTACTCCCAGTTTCGGGGGCATTGGTGGTGTTTTGCATTTTATTTCCTCAATGGGGTGATGATTTTTACCTCGTAAATCAGGACCCAGTATTAACTGCTAATCCATTTAAGCAGATTAAACACCAAATACATGAGGATATTATTAATATTTTATTACAAAACAGTTAGAATATATCAATGATGGACGGTGCATGGCGAATTTAGACAAGTGCGACAGCTACAGGGGCTTGGAGTTGCTGGCTTGGCAAGGCCTCCTTTTTGCCATACTCCGACACTGAAAGGCTATTGGAATCCAAATCCCCTTCTGCCACATTGGTCGTCGGATCATGCAGACGCTTTTGCGCCCCCTTTCCGACCACCAGCACAGCCATGTCGTCCAGCATCTGCTGCATCTGAAACGCCTGTTGGCGCAATAATTCCGATGCAGAAGCCGATTCTTCAGCGGCCGAGGCGTTCTGATGAACCACCTTACTCATCTGTTCAACCTCCATATTTACCGTTTCGACATCATTGGCCTGGCTCAAGGAAGTTTCAGAGATACCTTTGAGCAACTGCCCCACCTGATTGGCTGAGGAGATTACTTCTTTAAAAGTGTCCTGGGCCTGGTTTACCACTTCGCCCCCGTCATTGATACGCACAGAGGTTTCCTCAATAAGGGCTGAGGTTTCACGGGCAGATTCTGTGGTACGTCTGGCCAAGGAACGCACCTCATCTGCCACCACGGAAAAACCGGCTCCGGCCTCTCCTGCCCGGGCTGCCTCCACTGCAGCATTCAAGGCCAACAAATTGGTTTGAAAGGCAATTCCATCAATGCTTTTCACAATTTTTTGTGTTTTTTCACTGGCTTCGGCAATGTGCTCAATGGATCGGGTGAGCACTGCCATTTTCTGTCTTGCCTTGTCCACAATGGCATTGGTTCTCTGCATGAGTTCATCGGCATGGATGGCATCATTTGTGTTCCGATGTATGGTGGCGGTCATCTGGCCCAGGGATTTACGAGTGTTTTCAAGGGAAACCGTCTGGGAGGAGGCACCGTTTGCAAGGCTGTGGCTGGAAGATTCAAATTCCCTGGAAGCCACTACAATGTGATCGGCTTCCCCTTGAATCTCCTGCACCGTCTGTTTCACAGGTTCGGAAATGCTGGAAGCCCAAAAAAAAGTAATGACAATGGTAACAGCCATGAACCCCCCACCAAAAAGGAGATTATCATCCCGAATCTCATGGGCAACAGCCATAAATTCATCCCTGTCCTGGCTGACTGCGATACTCCAGTGCTTCATTTTAACCGGTGCAACTCCGGCAACCTTATCCTTTCCTTTGAACATATAATCTGAAATACCGGATTCTCCGGAGAGCATGGCCCTGGAAACTTCTTCCATGCCGGGCACATTCTTGATGTTAAGTGTCAATTGATATTCAGGATCTGGATGGGCAATAACCCCCCCCTGGCCATCCACCATAAAGGCATAACCACTATTTCCCACACGGGTGCCTGAGACAAGCTCTCCCACGGCTTCCAACTTCATTTCCAACCCCAGAACCGCACCAAATTTATTGCGTTTATCAAAGACAGGGGCACATACGGTGATAATTGGATTACCGGTAATGGACGATATTTGAATATCTCCGATGGAAACTTCCCCATTTTCCCGGGAGGATTCAAACCAGGGCATATCCGCGATACTTCTTCCTTTATAAGGAGTTTCACCATTGGGAGTAACACCGGCAAACAATTCTCCTTTGGCATCCCCGAGAAATACACCCTCATAGAAAGCTCCCAGGCTTTCAAGATTTTTCAGTAAATTGGCATTCACCCGTTTTTCGGTGAGTTCATCTATTCCCATGCCCCCGTAAAATCGAATATCCATACCCCCAAAACTGCTGTAACCACTGGCCAACAAACGGGAAACATGGGTCTGGTCTTTTAAAAAGCCTTCCACGGACCGGGCAAGTCCTTGGGCAATACGCTGGGACTGGGTGATGGCAACCTGCTCCATGGCACGGGTGGATTTGAGAGCGGAGATGTAACCGATGAATATCAGTGGCACAATTACCAGAAAGGCGGCACCCATGACCATTTTTGTTTTCAGCCCCAGGCGGGTATTTTTTTTTAAAAAAAAAGGTATTTGCACAAGAATATTCACGGTAGACTCCTGAATTAAAGAGATGAAAGATAGTTTCCATCGGCAATGGCATCAAAAAACCCAGCGCCCCTTGAGTGCTCTGACACAGATGAAGATAATAATCTGCCGCCGCCTGCATGGGGGAATCCACCTCGCCGGAAAAGATGTTGCTGTTCCCAGGGCACGAGGCAAACAATACTGGCTTATTATTAAAGCTTGATTAAAAGGACATTAGAATTCAATGATTCGTTGGGGTTGCTCATGACATCGGCCAGTCATCTTAGATTAATGGGCCAATGGGGTCCAGGCTGGTGTTATTGGAAAGATCTTTGGTTGGGCGCATTGGGAAAGAATCTATTCCGGGAAAACACTCCCTTGGCCAAAACGGGGAAAGGTCCGGGAAAGATCCTCCAGAAGCACCAAGGCACTGGGATATCGCTTGTCCAGGGATATTTCAAGACAGGTCATGATGATACGATTTAGATCAGGGGGGATATCTGGGTTAATGTTCACCGGGGGAACCACATTCATATCCATGGATATGTCCATGGGAAAATATCGATTATCATGGCAAAAGGGAAGACGGTTTACAACCAAGAGATAGAGAATAATGCCAAGGGCCCACACATCCGTTGGCAGGCCGCTTTTACCCTCAAATTGTTCTGGAGGCATGAAATCCAGGGTCCCTTCAGCATCACGGGAACCATCCTGCCACACCAAATCTTCGGCAATGCCAAAGTCAAGAAGCTTCACGTTCCCGGTGGGGGTGACAATGATATTATCCGGCTTAATATCCCGGTGCATCACACTGTGGTGGTGGGCATAGGCGATGACAGAAAGCAGTTGAAGAAAGATATCCTCTTTTTTACCGGCAGACAAACCCGATCCAATAAGCGCACTCAACGTCTGGCCGGCAACATACTCCTGGATCAGAACAAATCTATCGTCATGCTTGACCACATCTATAAGATGCACCACATTGGGATGATGTATTAAACGCTTTAAAATAGCAGCAGCCCGGAGGGCACTGGTGTTCATTTCCCTTTTGTGGGGAATTTTGGCTACTGCCACATGGCCAGTGTCGATTTCACGCACCTTCCACACCACCCCCCCTCCGCCAGAACCGAGAGTCTTGACCCGCTCCCATCTGTTGAATATTGGCTGGGTATTTTTCCCTGAGGCCTGGTATCCCGGTGAAAAAAAGGAAAGCCCTTCCCGGAGAAATTCCACAATTCGATACCACACTTCTGCATCCCCCCGGGGGGCGGGATTCATCTCCCCATCCTGGGGAACAGACGCGTGAACCATGGCCTGGCCACACTCCAGAAGCACAAGAAACCGAACGGCAAATCGACCTTCATGGAGGGGTAACAGGCAATAATCATCGGCACCGGCCTTGACATAGGCTACGATGTGCATGGAAGCATCCCCGGGAAGCATGACCAGCACCGGCACCGGTTTTCGCAATTGTTTCCGAATCCAGCGCAATTTTCGAAACTGCTGCCCATGGTTTCCATCCACCTGAAATACAACCAGGCAAACGGGCTTGTCCTGGAAAATCTGACCACGCTCCAGAAGATGATCCCTGGCAAAGGTGTATACTTCTATTTCAAAGGAGGAGATCAAGGCTTTTACAAGAGCCGTCTCCGCTTCCCCGACGTCAATGAGTACAATGATTTCAGATGCCATGTATCTTCCCTGCCTTGGGCATGAGATTTATGGCTGATGTCTGGATCGTCCGTCCATACTGGGCAGGGTGATCCCCAGCCGGTTTATTTTCCTGAAAAGGGTGCTCTTATGCATCCCCAATGTTTGTGCCGCCGCTTTACGATTGTAATTATTCTGTTCCAGGGCCGTCATGATTACACTGAGCTCGGCGGATTTCACCGGGTCCCAGGAATGATTATTTTGATCTTCCCCAGGCCGGTGAACGGCCAGGTTACCCGGAAGATGGGCCACCAAGATGTCCCCGTCGCAGCAAAGTACGAAGGCATATTCAATGATGTTTTCAAGCTCCCTTACATTGCCGGGAAATGTGTGGGCCATGAGAAGGCCAAGGGCTTTTTTATCCATGCCCCGTACGGATTTTCCCCTCAGGGCATTAAGTCGGGAGATAAAATGGTCCACCAGCAGTGGTATATCTTCCATGCGATCCCGTAAGGGGGGAAGGTTAAGCTGAACCACATTAAGACGGTAATAAAGGTCCTGGCGAAAAGTATTATCTCCCACCATCTTTTCCAGGTTCTTGTTGGAAGCGGAAATAATGCGCACATCGGCCATTTCTTTTTTAATCCCGCCCAGGGGCTGGAATTCCCGGGCCTCCAGCACCCGGAGCAGCCTCACCTGGAAGGCTGGACTGGTATCCCCGATTTCATCCAGAAAAATGGTGCCCCCCCGGGCCTGGGAAAAGAGCCCTGGTTTATCTTTAATGGCATGGGTGAAAGCCCCGGCTTTATAACCAAACAGCTCCGATTCCAACAGCGAGTCAGGCAAGGCCCCGCAATTTATGGCCACAAAGGGCTCATCCCTTCGGTGACTGAGGGTGTGGATGGCCTTTGCCATGAGTTCTTTTCCGGTGCCGGTCTCACCACCGATCACCACGGTGCTGTCACTTTCAGATATCTGGGGAAGGATATTAAAAATTTCCTTTATGGCAGGACAACGGCTGATTATATCCCCCACCTGCCAGGTGTCAGACAGTTTTTTTCTCAACTCTTCCACATGGGTGTGATCCCGGAAGGTCTCCACCCCCCCCAGTACCCTTCCGTCATGATCCTTTAGCAGGGAGGTGGAAACAGTGATGGGCACCCGCCCCCCATCCTTGCGGGTTATATGGGTGGCGGAGCTTACAAAGTCCCGTCCTTCTTTCATTGTTTTTTTTAAAGCACACTCTTCTTGACACATATTGGATCGAAACACCTGCCAGCATTTTTTCCCCATGGCCTCGTCCGCTTTCACACCGGTGATCTCTTCGGCGGCCCGATTAAAGGACATGATCTTCCAATCCTGATCCACGGTAAAAACACCATCGGAAATACTTTCCAGAATCGTCTCAGTGGTACTCCGATCAAAAAGATTGTCTGCATACTTTTTTTTCATTATTAGCTTTCCATAATACTTCAAATTCAAAAATTGATGTTCACACCCGCCACCCATCTTGAATTTGGGCAGCCTGAAAAGCCTGAACATTGGGTGACACCATTCAGTGGTAAAGTATTTCATGGAAAATGTCATCTGTTTTTTGCAAAAACAAACGCATTTATGAGACGGTACAGCGCATGGTGTCGCAAAACAGCAAACATTCAAATTAAATTCTATTTTTCCTGTTTCACTTTAACCACTTGATAAAACCGTATTATTCAAAAATTTATCCCCAGACAAATCATGGCACATTTTATGCTTTTAGTATTCCGGATATTTAAAGGTACTGGAGATGGATTTTATTTGAGAAGAGATCCTGAGAAGTCTTTTCCATCACAATTCAGGAGGGAAAATATTGAGCGAACCTGCAATCAAGTTAAGTAACAAAAAACGCACCACCTTCATGGATAAGGTCAAAGAGATATTGCCCGATGGCGGCAATTTAAATCTGTGTCTTACCTGCGGTGCCTGTTCTTCAGGCTGTCCGGCCACGGGCCTCACCGGCATGGACCCCAGAAAATTCCTGCGCATGGCAGCCCTGGGCATGGATGAAGAAATTGCGGCATCTGACTGGCCCTGGATGTGCACCATGTGCATGCGTTGCATCCATGTCTGCCCCATGGAAATTGATATCCCCCAATTGGTATACAATGCAAGGGCATTACGGCCCAGGGAAGAAAGACCCAAGGGTATACTGGGTTCCTGCGACATGGCCCTTAGAAATGCCAGCACCAGCGCCATGGGCGCCTCCCCCGATGATTTTGTTTTTGTTGTGGAGGATGTGGCCGATGAATTCCGGGAATCCCAGCCGGAATTTGCCGACATGGAAGTTCCCATTGACAAGGAAGGAGCGGAATTCTTCCTGAACCAGAACTCCAGGGAGCCGGTGACGGAACCCGAGGAAATGGCGCCATTGTGGAAAATTCTTCACCTGGCAGGAGTGGATTGGACCTATGGCAGTGAAGGATGGGCCGGGGAAAACTACTGCATGTTTCTGGCAGATGATGATGCCTGGAAACATATCACCACCACCACCGCCAATCAGGCCACAAAGCTGGGGTGCAAAACCTTCCTCAACACCGAGTGAGGGCACGTAACATTCTCAGTCCGGGCCGGACTGAAAAAATTTAACATCAAACACGACTTTGAAGTTAAAAACATTTATGAATATTATGCAAAATGGATCAGGGAAGGCCGCTTAAAGGTCAATTCCGACTGGAACAAGGACTTGAAAATCAAGTTCACCGTCCAGGATCCCTGTCAGATTGTCCGAAAAAGCTATGGGGATGCCATTGCCGATGATCTTCGCTTTGTGGTGAAATCCGTGGTGGGGGAAGAAAATTTTGTGGACATGACCCCCAACAAATCCAACAACTTCTGCTGCGGCGGTGGTGGTGGTTTTCTCCAATCAGGATTCAAGGATGAACGTCTGATGTATGGAAAGGTCAAAGATGATCAGATCAAGGCCACCGGTGCTGACTACTGTATCGCTGCCTGTCACAACTGCCATGCACAAATCCATGAACTCAGTGAACATTACGGGAGCAATTACCCCGTGGTTCATCTGTGGTCCTTAATTGCCCTTTCTCTCGGGATTTTGGGTCCCAATGAAAGGGAATATCTGGGGGATGATCTCAAAGAGGTCAATGTATTCCACCCGGAAACTGCCATGTAACACTGCTTCACCCATGCAGTAACTGGCGATCGGGAAGCCGTTGGGCGCGGCTTCCCGTTTCCCCCCCTTGCAAAACTGGGGATACAATTTTCCCCACCGCCCCTTCCACCTCCCCTACCCCAATCTTTGCGCCATCATAAAAGCAAAAATTAACAAAATCACAATAACGTCCATATCCCCCCCAAAAAACCTCTTTACCTGGAGGTGCAACCCATTGTATATAGCGGCTTAATTCAATACAAATAATTAAATATCAAGACGATCAACGGCACCTTGCCTTTTGAAGGGGAGTTTTTTGTGAATCATACCTTGGAACGCTGGAATACAACCAAATCCACCGACATCTACGGCGTTGAAGAGTGGAGTGGTGGCTATTTCCACATTGCCGACAACGGTGATCTCATGGTCATGCCCGCACCAGGTAAAAAAAAACGGGCGGTGAGCATTAAGGAAATTGTGGAAGGCATCCGGGATCGCGGCCTGGACATGCCCGTGCTGTTAAGAATTGAAAATATTTTAGATTCCCAGATTGCAGCATTGAATAATTGCTTCATGCACGCCATGGAAGAGCTCCATTACCAGGGAAAATTCATGGGGGCCTACCCCATCAAGGTGAATCAACAACAACAGGTCATTGAAGCCATCACCCATTTCGGTTCCCGGTACCACCATGGACTGGAGGCGGGCAGTAAGGCAGAACTGGTGGCTGCCATGGGTATGCTCACGGATAAAAAGGCCCTGTTGATCTGCAACGGGTACAAAGATCAGGAATTCATTGATCTTGGGCTTTATGCCTCCAAAATCGGGTATAAATGCATCCTGGTGGTGGAGATGCCAAGTGAACTGCCCCTGATAATAGAACGCTCCAGGGCACTGGGGGCCACCCCCATACTGGGTATTCGCATCAAACTTGCAGCCCAGGCCGGAGGCCATTGGGGGGAGTCCGGTGGAGAAAGAAGCATCTTTGGCCTCAACACCACCCAGATGATTGAAGCCGTGGATCTGCTCTCCCGGGAAGAGATGCTGGACTGCCTGCAGATGGTCCACTACCATCTGGGGTCGCAAATCTCCAACATCCGTGAAATCAGGACAGCTGTGAATGAAGCCTGCCGGGTATATGCCGGTCTTGCCATGGAAGGGGCCAATGTTCAATACCTGGATCTGGGGGGCGGCCTTGCCGTGGACTATGACGGTTCTCAATCCAATTTCCTGAGCAGCCGCAACTATACCTTGGGCGAGTACTGCACAGATATAGTTGAGGCCGTGATGACCTCTCTTGATGAAGTGGACATCCCCCATCCCACCATCATCACGGAGTCGGGCAGGGCACTTGTGGCCTATTATTCCATGTTGATTTTCAATGTCCTTGATGTCACCCGGTTCCAGCCGGAACCCCTGCCGGATACCCTGCCCGACACCTGCCCTGCCCAGATCCGGTATATGTATGACTCCCTGCAGGAATTGTCCATCCGCAATATGCAGGAATGTTTCAATGATATCATCTACTACCGGGACGAAGTCCGGCAGATGTTCAACCATGGTAAAATATCCCTCAGGGAGCGCTCCCTGGCGGAAAAAATATTCTGGGCCACCATCAATGAGGTGGCAAGGCTCTCCAGAGAACTAAAACACGTGGCACCGGAAATTGCCGACATTGAGAGGGTGCTGTCTGATATCTACTATTGCAACTTCAGCGTATTTCAGTCCCTGCCCGATGCCTGGGCCATTGACCAGCTCTTCCCGGTGATGCCCATCCACAGGCTCCATGAAAAACCCACCCGCAAGGGGATTATTGCCGATATCACCTGCGATTGTGACGGTAAAATAGACCGGTTTATTGATCGTAAAGAAGTCAAACGCTTCCTGCCCCTGCATGAACTCAAGGAGGGTGAAGAGTATTATCTGGGCACCTTTCTGGTGGGTGCCTACCAGGAAACCCTGGGGGATCTTCACAACCTTCTGGGGGACACCAATGTGGTCACAGTGAGGGTTCTTGAAAACGGAGAATATGAATTTGCCGGGGAGCTTGAAGGGGACAGCGTGGCCGATATCCTCTCCTATGTGGAGTATGATCCCAAACATCTGGTTGTCCGTTTCAGAAAAACAGCAGAAAAAGCCGTGCGCCAGGGCAATATTACGGCCCAGGAACGCCGGGAAATCATGCAGGCTTATGAAATGGGACTGAGAGGCTACACCTATTTTGAAAGATGAGAAAGGAGGACTCAAATGTCAAAAGTATTAATTATCGGTGCCGGTGGGGTGGGCAGTGTTACCACCCACAAGTGCGCCCAGCTATCTCATATATTTACGGACATCGTATTGGCCAGCCGTACCCTGCCCAAGTGTGATGCCATTGCCCAAGAAGTCCTTAAACGCACGGGGAAAAAAATCACCACAGCCTGCCTGGATGTGGACAATGTAAAAGAGACCATTGCCTTTATTGAAAAGGTGCAGCCCGATGTGGTGGTGAATCTTGCCCTGCCATATCAGGATTTGCCCCTCATGGATGCCTGCCTTGCCACTGGAGTGGATTATCTGGATACTGCCAACTACGAACCCCCGGATGAGGCAAAGTTTGAATACAAATGGCAATGGGCCTACCGGGAAAAATTTGAAGAAAAGGGACTCATGGCTCTGTTGGGTTCCGGATTTGACCCCGGGGTAACCAATGTCTTTTGTGCCTGGGCCCAGAAACACCATTTTGATGAGATCCACACCCTTGACATCATTGACTGCAATGCCGGGGATCACGGCCAGCACTTTGCCACCAATTTCAACCCGGAGATCAATATCCGGGAGATCACCCAGCGGGGCAGATATTGGGAGCATGGCGAATGGGTGGAAACAGATCCCCTGTCCTGGTCCATGGATTATGATTTTCCCGAAGGTATTGGCAGCAAAAAATGCTATCTCATGTACCATGAAGAACTGGAATCTTTGGTGATGCACCTGAAGGGTCTCAAACGCGCCCGGTTCTGGATGACCTTTTCCCAGCAGTACCTGACCCATCTTAAAGTCCTTGAAAATGTAGGTATGACAGGCATTGATCCTGTGAATTATAACGGCCAGGAGATTGTTCCCTTAAAATTTCTCAAGTCGGTGTTGCCGGAACCGGCCTCCCTTGGCCCCTTAACCCAGGGCCGCACCTGTATTGGCTGTCTTTTAAAGGGGATCAAGGAGGGCAAAGATAAAACGCTGTATGTGTATAATATCTGTAGCCATGAAGAGGCCTTTAAAGAGGTCGGCTCCCAGGCCATCTCGTACACCACCGGGGTTCCTGCCATGATCGGTGCCATGCTCATGCTCCAGAAGAAATGGCACAAAAAAGGGGTGTGGCACATGGAACAACTTGATCCTGATCCCTTTATGGATGCTCTCAATGCCCATGGGCTTCCCTGGAAGGCGGTGGAACTTTAATGGATGCATTGCTCCATAAAAGAATGGATGTAAAGGCCCTGCCCACCCCCTGTTTTGTGGTGGATGAGGTCGCACTGAAAAAAAACCTTGGGATTCTGTCGTCTGTGAAGGAAGGCACCGGATGCCGGATACTCCTGGCCCTGAAATGCTTTGCCATGTTCCGGATCTTTCCCCTGTTGGCAAAAACCCTGGACGGCATCTGCGCAAGCTCCCCCCACGAGGCAAGGCTTGGAAGGGAAGAATTTGGCAGGGAGGTGCACACCTTTGCAGCGGCCTATTCAGATAATGATATCCGTAGCCTGTGTGACACCACAGACCACCTGGTGTTCAACTCCTTTACCCAGCTTGAACGGTTCAAGCCCCTGGTGGCGGATCTGACCCGGAAAAACGGCAGGTACATTGCACTTGGTATCCGCATCAACCCGGAACATTCAGAAGGGGCCGTGCCCATATATGACCCCTGTGCCCCGGGCTCCCGCTTAGGCATCCGGAAAAAAGACTTTCCAGAAACCTTTCCCAAGGAGATCACAGGACTTCACTGGCACAACTTGTGCGAGCAGGATGCCGACTGCCTGGAACGTACTGTAACGGCCGTTGAAGAACGCTTTGGAGAATATATCCCCAAAGTGAAATACGTTAATTTCGGCGGGGGACATCACATCACCCGTCCGGGATATGATCTGGATCTGCTGGTGAAAATCATCCGGGAATTCAAGGCCAGATGGGGCAAAAACGTAATTCTTGAACCAGGAGAAGCCGTGGCCCTGAACGCCGGTGTGCTGGTGGCAACGGTGCTGGACATTATAAAGGCGGACATGGACATTATCCTCATGGACGCATCGGTGCCCACCCACATGCCCGATGTTCTGGAGATGCCCTACCGTCCCCACATCGTGGGGTCGGGCCTTCCCGGGGAAAAGCCCTATACCTGCCGCATTGGGGGGCTCTCCTGCCTGGCCGGAGATGTGGCAGGCGAGTACTCCTTTGATGTACCCCTTCAGGTGGGAGATAAACTTATCTTCACGGACATGGCCATCTACACCATGGTGAAAACCAATACCTTTAACGGGGTGCAGTTGCCGGCCATCGCCCTTTTGCCCGACAAAAAAACCACCCCGAAAATTATAAAAAAATTCGGGTATGAGGATTTCAAATCCCGGCTTTCATAAAAATGGCCATCTTGGACACCAATAGAAAAAAATGAATACTACCCCTGATTTTATTGACTCGGAACTGACCATCCGGGATGAAAAAGAGTCCCGGTTCCATATCATTCCCGTTCCCATGGAAACCTCTGTCTCCTACGGTGGCGGAACCGCCCAGGGCCCCCGGGCCATTTTGGAGGCTTCCCAACAACTGGAGGCCTGGGACGGCCGCTCCGTTCCCCTGGAACTGGGTATCCACACCACGCCCCCTGTGGATTGCAAAGGAGCCGTTAAGGAGACCCTGGGCCGCATAGAACACGCCGTGGACAGAACCTTGTCCCTTGGCGCCCTTCCCGTTATACTGGGCGGGGAGCACACGGTGACACTGGGAGCATTGCGGGCATTGAAAAAAGCCAATTCAGCCCCTTTTGGCATTGTCCAGATAGATGCCCATGCCGATCTCCGTGACAGCTACGAGGGAAGCCCTTTAAGCCACGCCTGTGTCATGCGCCGGGCCACCCAGGATCTTGGCATCCCCCTGGTACAGGTAGGGGTTAGAGCCCTGTGCCACGAAGAAGAAAAATACCGCCAGACCCGGAACATCAACTTTTTTGATGCCCGGGAACTTCATCTTCTGGGCATTCCTGATCACTTGTTTCCCCCCGGTTTCCCCGATCACATTTACATTACCCTGGATGTGGATGGGCTTGATCCTTCGGTGATCCGGGCCACGGGTACGCCGGTACCCGGGGGGCTTGGCTGGCATGACACCCTGACCCTTCTGGAGAAGAGCATTTCTGGAAAAAAAGTGGTGGGATTTGATGTGGTGGAGCTGGCCCCAATGCCAGGGGACCATGCATCGGACTTTGCCGCAGCCCAGTTGGTGTATAGTATCATGGGCATTATTCAGAGGACAGGGGCCTGAAGCCTTACCCCACTGGAATGCTTCCATGACAGACGTCGCCTTATATGGGCACCGGTTTCTTTCCAAGTGGTGCAAAGCACACCGCAGCCAGCCTGAAATGGGCAAAGCCAAAGGGAATACCAATAATGGTTAAACAAAGACCGGCCCCCACAATAATATGTGAAATGGCAAGCCAAATACCAGCAAGAATAATCCATAAAAAATTGGCAAGTCCGGTGCCTGTAATTCTGTCTTCTCCCATCTCCCGGGAATCCACAAGCTCTTTTCCAAAGGGAAAGGCGGCAAATCCGGCAATTCTGAAGGCAGCATAAGCAAATGGAATGCCGACAATGGTGACAAACAACAGGCATCCCAGCAAAACCCACAAGATCCAGGAGAGCAACCCTCCACCAAAAATAAACCAGACAATATTCAAGAATAAAATCATTTTCTACTCCTTGGTCTGATTTCGCAACTGGGTTACACATTCACCGCCAATGCCCCAGTTATCGGTTTCCACCTCGTCAATGACCACCACTGTGGTGGCAGGATTTTTGCCAAGCACATCCACCAAAAGCTGGGTGGCGCCTTTTATCAATGCCAATTTTTGTTCTTTGGTAACGTTTTCATTGGTGATTTTAATGTTTACGTAGGGCATCGTGGGACTCCTTTTTGTTGGTTGTGGGGAGGGGGTAAGCTTGCCCTATGGGTATTATTTTGGGGCTCGTTCACAACCACGGCCACTTTTGTGTGGGTCAGACTTGCATGGATCGTGGTAAAGAACACCCGCCAAGCCTGCCCACGTTTTCCATTTAATAAAAATCAGACCTGCATTACAGAGGAATTACATCCAGAGCCTCGTTGATATGCCTACAGAAAATCCGGGTAATGTCATCCAAATGACCCACCCCATGAGAGACCACAGATACCTCAATGCCATGGGCTTCAAAAGTCTTTTGCCAGGAATCTTCTTCCTGGGTGAGGTCTTCGATAAAATGAACCCCTGCCACCAGCAGCAGGGGAATGATGCGGACCTTTTTAAATCCCCTCTTCAAAATTCTATCCAGGGTTTCTTCCATTTCAGGAAACCCCTCCACCACCCCGGTAAACACCCGGGGTCCATACGCTTTTCTCATGATGGATTCCAGGGCAAAATAGGCGGTCCAGGAAGGATGGTCTGTTCCGTGACCCACAACCACAATGGCTTCATCCCCATTTTCCAGAAGCACCGGGGCCAGTGCCCTTGACACCTCCTGGTAGTCCCGGGGGGAGGAGAGCAACGGAAGCCCCAGTGACAGGCGCATATCCACATGATTTCGCTCGGCTGCCAGCCGGTGCAGCTCATGGCCTCCGATGAGGTGTAAGGACTGAAGAACAGCCCATTGATGTCCCTGTTGTTGGAGTTCAGCAAGGATCTCTCCAGGGTCCTTTAAATCCAAATTTTTATTTTTTTTCAACGCATATTTAACCATCCGGGAAGAGTAGGCCCAGATGATATTCTGTCCGGGAAACGTTTTCTTGAAAACCACTTCCATTTTTTCATAGGTTGAAAAGGCTCTGGCTGTGGTGCCAAAGGCGGTGAGAACAATGGGGATTTCTTTTCGTTCCTTGTGATCAGATTGGCTCATATATACTCCTGAATAAATGATTTCATGAACTCCTGGTTTACCAGCATTTTCATATAACTGCCACGGGCAGACCGTATTGGGGATCTGACCTGCCACAACGAATATCGAAACTCTTATTATTACAGCATCTTGGGTGGAGTTTCATATAAAAACATACACGATAGTAAGCACCTGCCACAACAAAAATTATAACTTTCATTATTGCAGTATGGTAGACGAAGTCTTATACAAAAAAACCTAAAATTCAATCCCTTTCTGGGCCAGGATGCCATTTCGATAGGGATGTTTAACCTCATGCATATTTGTGACAAGATCAGCGATTTCAATGAGTTTTTGAGGGGCATATCGTCCGGTAACCACCACATGAAGATCCTCTCTTCGATGGGAAATGGCGTCTAAGATGGTATCAATTTCTATGAACCCAAGGGTCATAAGATAGGTGAGTTCATCCAGAAGAACCATGAAATACTCGTTGGATAAAAGTTTTTCCTTGGCCAGATCCCAGCCTTTGAGGGCGACAATTCTGTCCTTTTCAAGGTCGTTGGATCTAAAGGTAAATCCATTGCCCATGACATAAAAGTCCACCAGATCCATAAATCGCTCCATGGAGTGAAGCTCTCCATACTTTGAGTCACTTTTAATAAATTGAATGATGCAAATCTTTTTTCCATGGCCCAGCGCCCGGAATGTCTGCCCCAGGGCAGCCGTTGTTTTTCCTTTACCATTTCCGGTATTTACCATGAGTAACCCTTTGTCCATTTCTGTGTTCTCCTTATATCAATTTCCTTTCCTCTTCTGTGTTGTCAGCCCATCAAAACAAAAATCCACGGACCGATAACCATCAATCCGTGGATTTCCCTTTTTTATCCATTAGACCATTGGGCCATGTGCACTCCCATGCATCACGTCCCTTTTATTCAGGCAGGTCTTCTGACTTTCGGATCATCCTCATCACCGCGTCTTCCCGGAGAATTGTGGTCAGGAATTTTTTTTCCCTTTCCAAATCCTTCCAGTGACATTATTGCGGCGTTTGTCCCCGATTACAGCGATGGGCTCGCTCCCGATTCTCACGGGATTCCCTGTTGGGCCAATGGCACCTGAAACTGAACAAAAGTACCCAACCCATCCATGTCTGTCAATATCTTTTATACAAGCTTGATTTAATCTGTACTCCGCTTGGCCCCCATTAAACAGCAACCCGGTTTTTTGGATTTTACCGATGGCAAATCAGCCCGTTTAAAAATTGTTTTTAAAGACAATAAACGCCCTGATTTCATCCCTGAAATTAATTTTTCAACTTTTCGCCAAGGAATCCCTTCTTAAATCTCTGACTCAGGAGGGTAGTTGAGATCAAAACCATATCAACTGGTCTGAAATCAAACAAAAGAAGGTAGTTGTACTGGATATGAAGCGCCATCCCAAGTGATTGAAACAGCCCCCACACAGGGCAACCTGCCATTTGTAGCCGGGAAACCAGGTAAATTCATCCGATGGTTGCCCGGTGACCACGCACCCCATGGCCCGTTTATAACAGATGGTTTCAAACACCAATCCAGAGGGATTGGCAAACACATGGCGATGGGCACCATTTATTGAAATTTGTTCGGTCTCATGGGTAATGACATGCCCGCACACCCCGCACCGGATGGCCTGATCAAAGCTCTCATCCTCTTCCAGATTTTCCCGGATATCCCGGGCCGGTGATATGCTGTCTTGTTTATCTAAAATGTGTTTTAAAAAAACATGCTGCATGAAATCTCCAAGGTCACAATGGGGACAGGTAACAGCGATGGGCCTGGCCAGAAGGCCAGACGAAGAATAGCACTGTCTGTCGTCAGTTCAAACGCGACCGTTGAAAAATCGGGGGTTGATCATAACATCTGCCAGTCATCATAATTGGTGGGCCAATGGGGTCAGGCTTGTGCTATTGGATGGTGAGTCTTTTATCAGCCTCCATGCTTTTAGCAACGGCATGTACTTAAAGGAAATTTTAATCAAAAGTGTCAATGGTGCAAGGCTGACCCCTTCCCAGAGTGGCCGGTGTTAGAACCAAGCCCAAACATTTGATCATCAAGTCTTATGATTTTTTTGTCGCAACAATCAATAATCCTTTGACCGGCTTTCCTGACTGCTTTCTGATATCTGCTTTGTTTTTTTTCATTAATTGAAACCCATGGCGCTCCAGGCACTCTTCAATATATGTCTGGGAGTGGGCATAACGACCGCTGGGAAAGAGCTGATACTTCTGGCTGGATGTCTCCAGTAATTCCACAGAAAATGCAATGATTCCGCCATTGGCAAGGGATGTTGATGCGGATTGAATAATGGTATCCAGATTCCCAAAATATACAAAAACATCAGAGCTGTAAATCAGATCAAATTTATGGGAAAAATGCCATTCCTGTAGTATGTCAAAAACCTCCAGGTGGCTGTAAATTTTTTTTTCAGCAGCCTTTTCAAGCATTTTCAACGACACATCAACGCCTGTGAGGTGTTTTGCAAAGGGCTGATAGAACTGTGCCCCCAGACCGGTACCGCAACCAAGATCCAGCACATTTATTTCTTCTGTCAAATGGGGACGAACAAGATCAAACAGGCGCTCCGGTGTTTTGTACTCCAGCTCTTTCACCAGGATAGTTTCAAAATTGTCAGCACAGCGATCAAAGATATTGCGCACATGCTCCACCGGGGCGACATTCGGTGTTTCCAAAAGCCCCAGACTCTGGAGCATGAAGGTTGCCACCTTATTATCCGGCTGGATTTCAAGGACCTTGTTGTAGTGTGCTTCAGCTTTTTTGAACTGCTCTGTCTTTTGAAGACAAACCCCGATGTTTAAGTGGGCAGATGCATAGTCCTGGTCTATCTCAATGGCCTTTTTATATGAGTCCAAGGCCTTTTCTGTTAACCCTAACTCATCCTGGGCCACGCCAAGGTTATTCCATGCCTCTGCCATGCCAGGGGCAAACTCCACTGCCTTGCGAAAACAGGATATGGCGTCATCCTGTTTTCCGGTTTCCCTGTATGCCACGCCCAGATTATTCCATGCTTCACCAATATTGAACTGTTCATCCAGCATCATCTTGTAAATGGGTATGGCTCCCCTGTGGTCGTTTTCCATCTGCTTCATCCTGCCCAAGTTATAACATGCGGACAAATCGGGAGGGGTGAGGTGGATGGCTTTTTCAAATATCTTTACGGCCTTTTCCGGCCGATTCTGGTCAAGGAATACGTTTCCAAGGGCATTCAGTGCCCGGCCCCAGTCCGGCCTTTTTTTCAAAATTTTCTGATACCCTTTTTCTGCCTTGGAAAGCCTGCCTTGTCCGTGGGCTGAAGCGGCTTTTTTTAAAAGATGTTCAAAATCCTTTTGAATAGAGGTTTCCAGATTAGATTGCTTTTGGGAGTGACGCGACGTCACCGGTTCATTTATCATTTTTGTTTCCATGCCAATTGATCATTAATCAAGTATTCAGAATGACAGTGCTTATTTTTTTAAAAATCAAGCCACAAGGTGGCCGACGTTATGATCACCCCCTGCCCGGACTTATTGAGAACTTACAATTATGTTTAAAAAGCCCCTGAAACACAACATGAGCCAATACAATTAGCCCGACTCAAAAGCTGTTGACTCCAAAAACGGGCTTCTTGAACAATCGACGTGGTCCTTAATGTTTGTTATTTTTTTCTAACCCCACAATATCCGCAAGATTATGAATAAGTTTGTTTAGTTCCCTGGCCTGGGATGAAAGATCTTCACTGGAAGCTGCTGCTTCCTCTGAAATTGCAGAATTATCCTGTGTGACCTGATCCACTTCAGTGACAGCAATACTCATCTGGTTAACACCTTCAGCCTGTTCACTGCTTGCTTGAGTTATTTCCATTGAAAGCTGACTGACCTTGTTAACGCCTTCCACAATATCTGATAAGGTTTTTTGGACATCTTCAACAGCTTTGACACCGTTGTCTGCTTTGCTTTGAGAATTTTCAATGATTTGGGCTGTATTTTTAGCAGCATCGGCACTTCTTAGCGCCAGTGATCGAACTTCATCTGCAACAACTGCAAAACCGACACCAACTTCACCTGCCCGGGCAGCTTCGACTGCTGCGTTAAGTGCCAAAAGATTGGTCTGAAATGCAATTTCATCAATTGTCTGCATGATGGAGGCTGTCTCATCAGACGACTTTTTTATACTGTCAATAGCGATTGCCATATTGGTCATACTTGTTTGAGCATTTTCTGCAGATTTTCGGGCACTATTGGCCACAATGCTTGTTTGTTCGATGCTTTCAGCATTCTTTTTTGTCGTTGATGACATTTGTGTAAGGGAAGCTGATGTCTCTTCAAGACTGGCAGCCTGCGATTGGGAACCTTCAGACAACTTGCTGCTGGCAGAAGCAACGATCCCCGATGCATCCAGAAGCCTGTCGGCACCGGTTGCCAATTCCTTGATAATCTTGTTGATGGGTTTAATAATTGACCCTGAAATAACTCTAATTACCAGGGTTGCAAAGAAAATTGCCATGATGGTGAGTCCAATAATTACAATACGGATAGCTTTATTGATTGAGTTTTGCAGTTTCTTGTCTGCCTCATCAAGAGTCTGAATGACCTCAAAAGCACCATGAATATCCCCTTCTTTCCAATTTTCCATTATCCCACCCGTGGGATCAATCCCTTTATCATTTCCCCATAATTCCTGGGAGCGTGCAGGGTCTCCGTGACAGTGAAGACAAGTTTTAGAAAGTTTTACCGCTCTAAAATATCTCACAGAATTGATAGAGGTATCTATTTCAAAATACTCATCAATTTTATTGGTTTTCATAATATTCAGAGCGTTTGTTTCCAATGCATCTGGTTTGTTTTTTGGATTTCTTGGAAAAAATTTTGGAACTTTAAAAATATATCCCCCATCTTTAGATTTGCGCATGGCAGCATTCCATGCAGAGACCACAGGGACTGTAGAAAGAACTTTTTTCATGTCTCCTTGTGCTGCTAATTCACTAACTTGTTTCACTGTAAAAAGTCCAAGAAGCCATTTGTTTTCCATTTCTTGGCGGGTTGACTCTGCTATCATGCATATGGCTCTGGCTTTGTCAGTAAGGGCTTCTATGTTTTTTTCTTTTTGTTCAGTGCTATAAAGTCTGAAAAAAAGAATTGTAAGAATGGTCGGAAAGATGACGCCGAGAATGACGATTTTTCCTCTAAGTGACCATTGTTTTAGGCTCATAAAATTCTCCTGGGAGTGAAATTGTGGGGTTGGTTCTAACGTCGGCCAGTGAATATGCACCAAACAGTCGATAAGTAAATATTCGGCCAGCACCCCATCTTCACCTATCTTGGCCTGCTCACATAGTTGTCCTTCTTAAAGAGAATAAATAATAAAGATACTACACTTTCTCAAATAAAAAAAGTCTATTTGTAAATATTCGGCCAGCACCCCATCTTCGCTCATTTTGGCCTGCTCACATAGAAATAGTATGCTACGCAGTCCCAAATAAACGAATATGGGTCACTGGCCAAACATTTACTTTCCCAACCCGAATATTTACAAATTTTAAGGCACAGGCTCTATAATTTCAGTGGGTTAGCAAATTTCAGTACACAACATGCAAAGAACTTAGGACTGACGAGATAATCAATGGAATAGTTAAAATATTTTTTCCGGGTTCCGGCGGGATTGAATTATATGAGCACATTCCCAATAAAATGCCTCCCATGGAATTTTGGAAGAGCCGGGGAAAACCCTTTTTTACTATTGACTTTTAAGATTTTACAACTTAAAAGAATCATTGTTCAGGTGCAGGAAAATGCACAATAGGGAATCCGGTTAAAATCCGGAACGGGCCCGCCGCTGTGATTGGGGACGAAAACTGTAGTATGCCACTGTCGGTGTTAAAGATGGGAAGGCGCAGTTAGTAGAGAGATCCAAAAGTCAGAAGACCTTCCTGGACAACCATAGGGGATGCTGTGTACGGCAATGCCAGCGTCCGTTTGATCTTGAGGTTATAGAATGGGACAGCCTTGGATCGTTATTATTAACGATTCAGGGCTTTTTTTATTTGAGCTGGACAATCGTCGGCCAAGCAACTCGAGATATTTACTCTATGGATACACAATCAATGATCCAGGGATGTTTTCAGGTCGGCATCAAAAAATTGAAACAGGCCCTTACCTGTCAGTGTTACCAGCCCCCTTGCACTTCCAGCAATACAGGCAGACAATGAACCCCAAAAAAGGAAGCCATCTAATGAATAAAGAATTTACACTAGCCTATTATTCTGCCGCTGCCATGGAAATCCCGTCATTAAGCCTCGGCGTTGCACAGTTTACAAAAAACGGCGGCAGAATAAAGGTTCATGCCAAAACCCAGACCCAGCTGTTTGACGAAAAACAGATTGCATCGTTCGTGGATCATTGCCTTCAATCAGATATGGTGATCATTGGCCTTCATGGCGGCCGGGAATCCTGCCCGGCATTTGACGTCCTGGCAGATCGGATGGAAGAAATAAGAGGCAGGGGTGAAAAACTGCCCTGGATTCACATCCAGCCCACCGGCGGTGATGAAGATGCCCTTGGGGCGGCCCAGATCTTGTCCACCCATTTTGGAACCCCTGTGTGGGACAGGCTCCACCAGTATCTCAATCACGGGGGCATGATCAATTTTACAAGTCTATTATCTTATATTGAATCAACCCTTTTCGGTCTTGAAGACAAGGCGGATGCCGTTATCCACGTGGGCAAGCACGGGTCCCTGGAGTGGCTGCCGGGTAAGCCCCTGGGGCTGTCCGAAGAGTGTTATCCAGACCTGTCCATCATGGATCTTCCCAATATTTACCCCTATATCATCAATGATCCCAGTGAAGGCACCCAGGCCAAAAGGCGCAGTTACTGCTGTATTATCGATCATCTCACCCCGGTGTTCACCAATGCGGATCTGTACGAATCCTTGGCTGATGTGGAAAATAAAATCAAAGAATACCAGGATGCCCGCCGGGAAGATCCGGGGAAGATTTCGGTGCTCAAACCCATGATCTGGGAAGCCGTGGTGGAAGCAAACCTTGACAGGGATCTTGACATCACCGAAGTTCAAGCCTTTGGGGAAAAGGGCATGATGCGCCATGGTTACAAGGGTGCCGGGGATATTTCCCACATGATGGACGTGGCCCTGGGCTGGGATGCCACGGCCGAGGTCATGGAGGACTGGATGTATGAACAGATGGCCCAGGCCTATGTGCTGGACGAGAAGGTGAAAGAGTGGATGGAAAAAGTCAATCCCTATGCCCGGCAAAATATCCTGGACAAGCTTCTGGAAGCGATTTCCAGGGGGATGTGGCAGGTGGAAGACAATATGAAAGAGCAGCTCAGACAGGAATATCTGGATATTGAAGGCGAGATCGAAGCACTTACGGAATAGCGGCTGCAAGTCGGCGCATTGGGGACGAGATGGTTCAAACAAAGACAGATGAAATAGATGAAAAATCGGCCAAGAGTGACCAATTAACTAAGGGAGGTGCCGGTATGACGGCCCTATTTCCCTTTTCAGCCATCATCGGTCAGAGCGATTTAAAGCTTGCCCTGATACTTAATGCCGTCAATCCCAGGATTGGCGGTGTATTGATCCGGGGTGAAAAAGGCACGGCCAAATCCACCATTGTCAGATCCCTGGCCGACCTGCTGCCGAAGATTTGTGTGCGACAAGGATGTACGTTTAATTGTGATCCAAAGGGATTGTTCCAATGTCCGGTGTGTAGGGCAAATGGGGTGGACAACCTCATTGTTCGGAGAAAAAAGGTGATAACTCTGCCCCTGAACGCCACGGAGGACCGGGTGGCAGGCGGAATGGATTTTGAAAAGGCCGTCATCCATGGGTGCAGAATCCTTCAGCCGGGGCTCCTTGCCCGGGCCCACCAGGGTATTCTTTATGTGGATGAAATCAACCTGCTGGATGACCACATCGTGGATATTATTCTGGATGCCGCAGCCTCGGGTGAAAATCGTGTGGAGCGAGAAGGCATTTCCCTTGCCCATCCGTCCCGGTTTTTGCTGGTGGGAACCATGAATCCGGAAGAAGGGGATGTCAGACCCCAGTTGCTGGACCGATTCGGGTTCTGCGTGGAGGTCTGTGCCGAGCAGGATATTGAGAAACGCATGGAGCTTATGGTGTTGCGTGAACGCTACGATCTTAACCCTGT
>CAKZLA010000500.1 GCA_937124525.1 uncultured Desulfobacterium sp. | reverse complement strand
GATCAATTCCCGGCACATCCGGCACATGGGGGCGGGCCCCGGTGGCAATAAGAAGGGCATCATATGCCATGGAAAAAGACTGGTTATCCAGGGTAACCCCCATGACTTTACCTGCCTTACGATCGATGCGGGTTACCCGATGCCCTGTGAGAAGATTAATTTTATTTTTCTCAATGAACACTTCGGCCCGTCTCACCACAAGATCTTCCATACTCCTTTCGGGATCTGCAATGTTGTAAGGCATGCCGCAGGCACTGTAAGAGACATCCTGGCTCTGCTCCAGAACTATCACCTCAAATTCAGGGCGATTTCGTTTGGTTCTGCTGGCCGCACTCATGCCTGCGGCATCTCCTCCAATGATGACAAATTTCATAATCTCTCCTGTTTGGATTAAATGGTTAAACGCACACCCATCCTGAGTAATATCTCATAAGTAGTCAAGGAAGATTCCGGTGAAAACAAGATAGATCACCTGGACGATATGCGACGCTGAAAAAACAATGCCATGGGAATTTCGGGCTTGCCAAAATACTCCTTGATTATTCCCGGCTTTTGTGGGAAAGCAAAAAAATACTTCCGGGCTTGGTTCCAACCTCATCCACCTCGCTCAGTTGCCGGTGGCACGCCACATATTACATAAATTATACTGAACATCCGCCGACACAGGCGGCCAAGGAGCCAATTTCATGGTGTTAAACAGCCTTTTCCCCGTTTTTGCCATCATACTGATGGGCAGAATTCTACAGGCCTCTGATTTTATAAAAAAAGAATTTCTCACAACTTCAGACCGGCTGGTTTATTATATTTTTTTCCCTTGCATGCTTTTTTATAAAATCGGTGGAAACCAGGGGGTAGAATCCCTTGATTTTAGCCTTCCCCTTGCCGGGGTGTGCGCCCTTTTCCTGGTTTTTACCCTGAGCACCCTTTACATTGTTTACAGTGGCGCAACTGATTTTCAGGCGGGCACATTTTCCCAGAGCTGCTATCGATTCAACACATACATTGGTATGGCCATTGTGATGACAGCGTTGGGTGAAGAGGGCATTATTAGTTTTGGCCTTCTCATCGGGGTGGTCATCCCCATCGTTAACATTCTATCGGTTTCCATCCTCATCTGGTTTTCCGGAAAAGAATATACCATTGCCCAGAGGGGGGGTAAACTTTTTAAAGAGGCAGTGTCCAATCCCTTGATCCTTGCATGCCTTGCTGGCTTTATCTTTTCACGCCTGGGCAGTGGATTTCCTATTTTCATTGACAATACCCTGAAACTCATCTCCACGGTCACCCTTCCTCTGGCCCTTATTTCCATTGGCAGTGCCTTTACCTTAAAAAAGCTAAAAGGCTACCTGAAACTATCCATGGTTTCCGCCGTATTTAAAATGATCTTATACCCCCTTTCAGGTGTTCTGTTCATGACCTTGTTCGGGGTTTCCGGCGTGGAATTCAAGGCGGGCCTTATATTTTTTTGTCTGCCCACGGCCACCTCCATTTATATTCTTTCTTCCCAAATGAACAGCGACACCGACCTTGCCTCGGCATCCATCGTGTTTTCCACACTGGCCTCTTTTATTTCATTGTCCGTGGCTCTTTCGTTAATTTAAGGACATTCATAATAATAAAATTACAGGCTTCCCAAAGCTACAACTCAATGACCAATTTTTTTTATTGCCTCACTTCCCAGGGATATCCGTCTAAGAAGCCTGATCATCGAATATAACTGCCACGGTCAACCCGGCCTGCCCACAACGAATCATGAAAGTAATGTTAGGAATGCCTACACTTTCATATAAAACCGGCTTGAAAAATGAGAGTAAAATGATTAGGGTCAAAAGAGTACACTAAAACTTGACCATCGACGAAAACACTCCTTTTTAAAACTTAGTTTCCATGGAGGATTTTATTTGTTCACCGAAACAGTATCCTATCAGGCGGCACTCATCGCAGGATTGCTCTCTTTTTTTTCCCCGTGCATCCTACCCTTGATTCCTGCCTATTTTACCTTTATCACGGGATTGTCCCTTGATGAACTCACCGAGGACACCGGAAAAACCCGTCAAAAGGTTATTCTGGCAACCCTTGCCTATGTGTGCGGTTTTTCCACCGTATTCATACTTCTGGGGGCATCGGCATCCTTCATGGGTGGCGTCATTGCCAGATATTCCTGGATTGTCAGGTACGTGGGCGGAGGCATTATTCTGGTGTTTGGATGCCATCTCCTGGGCCTGATCAATATCAGGGGATTAAACTTTGAACGACGGATTCATATGGATGAAAAACCCATGCATATCATGGGCACCTTTGTCATCGGCATGGCCTTTGGTGCTGGCTGGAGCCCCTGCATCGGCCCCATGTTAGGCTCCATCCTCATTATTGCTGGCAGCCAGGAGACCGTGATGCAGGGCATTGTGCTTTTAAGCATCTACTCCGCTGGCTTGGCCCTGCCCTTTCTTTTAATTTCATTTTTCATCAATAGAATTATCGGCATCATGAGACGTGCCACCAAAGTACTTGGATATGTAAACAAAGTGGCGGGTATCCTGCTCATTATCATGGGAATTCTCTTGATAACCGATAAGTTCAGGCTCCTGGCCACCCTGTAAAAAATACCCAGTACCCAAAATAAAACAAAAAGGAAACGCCATATGAAGAATAGAAAACTCTCCATCACCATCACACTCCTGGTATTTTTTTCACTATCACTTGCATGGGCTTCCACGCCGGAAAAAGCAGAAAAAATAACCTGGACAAACTATGAAAAAGGGATGGCCATGGCAGAAAACCAAGGCAAAAAAATATTCCTCTATTTCCATGCAGACTGGTGCACATACTGTAAGAAAATGGAACTCACCACCTTCAAGGATAAAGGTGTTATTGACTATATTAATGAGAACTACATCGCCATAACTGTGGATTCTGACAAAGAGCAAAAAATTGCATCTCTCTTCGGAGTGAGGGGGCTTCCCACCACCTGGTTTCTAAAATCAGACAGTGACAAATTAAGCAGTATGCCCGGATACATTGATTCAAACCGCCTGCTCACCATACTTAAATTCATCAACACCGAAAGCTACGAGAAAATGAGTTATCAGGATTTCAAGGAAAATCTTTAATACAACCCAGTACCCAGTACCCAGTACCCAGTACCCAGTACCCAAAAGATACCATAAGCAAGGGACAAATTCATGCCTATTTACGAATACCGCTGTGAAAAATGTGAAACCGTTTTTGAAAAACTTGTTTTTGCCGGAGATAAGGAGGTGATTAACTGTCCCAAATGCAATAGCAAAGAGGTTGCCAAAATAATGAGTGCGTGCAGCTTCATGGGAGCCAGCATGGGCACCTGTGCCGCAGAGGCCCCCAAGGGCTTTTCATGAGCGGGTTGATCCCTGTACGACAGTCTGTCGCACCAAACCGCCCTATTGTGTTTCAACCCCAAAATCCGGCCGCTTGTTCATCCGGGCAAGCCTCAACACCTTATGGACAGAGGTTTTGCCCAGGCCGGGAATGGTTATAATCTCAGGTTCTGAAACAATTCGATCCTTTGCCTGGAGATAGGTTTCTTCATCAATGAGCATGCATTGATTACTGGCTTGGCTTTCCAGTTTTGAGGCAAGATTAACCGAGTTCCCGAGATAGGTAAACTCCGTTTTAATGTAATTGCCAAGGATCATGGCAAAAATCTCTCCGGTACTGATCCCGATGCGTACATTGATCTTTGTATCAGAACCATACACCGCACCCAGTTTACGATTTTTATGTTTCAAGGCCCGGTAAATATCAATGCCCGAGCGAATGGCATCCATGACTTTTTTTGAAGAAATGTGATCTCCATGCTCAAAAATAGCCATGAATCCGTCGCCCAGGAATTTATCAATATATCCATTGTACTGATAAATGATCAAAGACATGCGATCAATGAATTCATCCACCATTTGTATGGTCAGACTTTCATCCGAGGCCTTCATCAAGCTGCTGAAGCCCACTATATCCACAAACAGTGTGCTGGCAAAAAGCCGGGTTTTAGTTCTGGAGCTTTTAAAGGGGGTGAAACTTCGGCTGAGCCGGTTCTTCACAAAAGCGGCATCCTGATAGGCCAGGTTTGATGACAATAATTCCCGGGCCTTATACTTGTCAATAACCCTGGCAGCGTCAAAGGATCGGATAATAATATCCTTGATGCCAAGCACCATCCCCATCCTGGCAGACTCTCGAAAACAGTCATAGGCATTTTGTTCCTGATCCATGCGATAATAGGTTAACCCCAGCCCATACAATGCATCCGCAGCGATCTGTCCTATTTTTAAATGATGAGACTTGGATTGTTGAATAATCTCATTGAATTTTCCTTCGGCCAACTCGTAGTCCAGAATTTTTTCATAGACCTTTGCAGCCAGAAGGCCCGCCTGCATACCCTCCTCAATCATCCCTCTGCTTTTCAGCCGGGATTCCAACTCCAGAGCCATGTCCAGGGCCTCGCCCATTTTGTGGGCCGCAAATTTAAATTCGGCCATTTCCAGGGCACAAATAATACTGCATTTTTCGTTGGTGAATCTGGAAGCAATCTGTACAGCCTCTCTAAGATTGTCCTCATTTTCATGATCCACTACACCGATCAGACGTCTGATACGACTGTGGTTAATCAATGCATACGCATATATAATACCCGTATTTTTTTCTGATGGGGCCGCTTGATAATGTTCCAGGCACACTTCTTTCTCATGGGAAGCATAGCTGTTTGCCTGGTGATGCTGGCTGAGGAAGAGGCTCACCCGGCTTAAACTGGAATAAATTTCCCCAAGAAATTTATGCAATTCCGGAATGGATTTTGCGAGTTTCAGGGCATATGTCAGATAAAACTCAGCATCCAGATAATTCCACTGGGCACGGTGGACATATCCCAGTGAGATATAAATTTTCACCTTCCAGCGGCAGAAATAATCATCCCCCTGCTCCTCAATGGTATCCAGGGCCTCGTCCAGCAACTCTTCTGCCCGCTGGAACAAAAAAGCTTTCTGAAAAAAAAGACTCTTATACCACTTGACAACGGCATTTAGTTCCAGAACGGTAATGAAACGGATGGTTTTTTTCTCAAAACACGCCAGAGATTCAAGAAGTTCTCCTGGAGACCCTTTTAATTCAAAACAACAAAAGGCCGCATCAATTTCCTTAATTTCTGCCTGGATGTGATGAATGGGCAACATAATGGGGCAACACTCCCTTTGGAACAGGCCAAAAGAGCCCACAACTCAAAAGACTGTCCTCTGGTTTTGGAAACAACACACAGGTGAAATGTCGGGGTTGAAAACTCAAGTAGACACATTACCCTTGAGACCAATGGCCTGGGCAACACGTCGCATACCGGAAATGGTCTCGGTGATCAATTCCGTTCGATCCATGCCCAACATATCAGCACCTTTATCAATAATGGTACGATCCACGCCAGCGGCAAACCGCTTATCCTTCCACTTCTTTTTTACCGATTTTGCTGTGAGATCCAGTACACTCTTTGAAGGCCTCACCAGGGCAGCACTGGCCACAAGCCCGGTGAGTTCATCCACTGCGTAAAGTGTTTTTTCCAGCCGGGTTTTGGGTTCCACCTCTGAACAAATGCCCCATCCATGGCTGACCACCGCACGAATATAGGCTTCTGGCCAATTATTTTCCATGAGGATCTCACGGCATTTTGTGCAATGGGCATCGGGATACATTTCATAGTCCAAATCATGGACCAGCCCGATCACCTCCCATGGCTGTCTGTCTTCATTGAACTTATCGGCAAAATGCCCCATGACACCCTCCACGGAAAGGGCGTGGCGCAACAGGCTGTCACTCTTGTTATAGTGTTTAAAAAGAATCAAGGCATCTTCTCTTGAGGGAATATAAGAATCCATTGCACTCCTTTATTAATTTTTCACATGAAACTCCGCCCAGAATGCTGGAATCATGAGAGTTTCAACTTTCGTTGTGGGCAAACCAAGGTGCAAGGGTCACTGTGACACCAGAATAATCACCTGGCACGCTTTCATGAAGCGATGACGTTCCCGGATTTTTTCAATTTTATCGGCATCGGATTTACTGATGACAATGGATGAATTCCCATCCCCCCCCTTTCTGAGCCCCTTCACCCGGATGGGATTATCTCCCACCCATTTTGCGATTTCAGCAGAATCCATGCGGCACAGGTAACGGCACACGCCTTGCTGCACAGCAAACTCCCGGCTGATAAAAAGGGAATTATATATCTCTTCACCCAGTTCACTGATCACCACCGGATAAAGCACCGGATCAAATCCAATGGCGCTGGCATCAATGATGAGTCCAGTATATTCCAACTGATTTTTCCTGGACGATGCCGGGGATTTAATGATCTCAAGGGTGGGAATGGATTTAATCTCTTCGGGTAGCACCAGCTGAAGAAAACCTCCGAACATGGAGGTTTCCAGCACCACTTCAATGCTGCGATTGGAAGTGTAGGACTGTTTGATCAATTTGGCGTCCATGACATTTTTTTCAATACCAGCAAGAATATGATCATCCGATGCAGCAAGGGCTCCCACGCTTTGGCCTGCATGAATATTCAACTGTTTCAAGATATCAACAAGATTATGCCTGGCAGCACCTCGGGCAGCACTCAAAATAAAATCAGGGGAGTCTGCTTTTTTACGGTCTGCGGGCACAACTTTTCCAGTGGCACACACCATCCCGGTGCTCCAATTGACATAGCCCTGGGAAAACTGCACAACACACTCATTCTGCGGTATCTCCATATACTGAGCTCCAGACACCACAGACGCGAAAAACAGACTAACCCCTAACAACAGCCATAGAACCGATGATTTTAACATGCTCACAGAGCCCACCATTGACTATACACCTGCCCTGTTGTGAAAACCATGATGAATCTGCATAATCTCCACATTATTGCCGGAAAACCCGTTCAAGGGTGAAAATGTATCCAGATATTGACTCACATGGGTAATGGCCTTTTTCACCCTTGGGTTATCCGGCAGGGTGGCGGCAATTTTCTCAATGTAGCCCCGCTCTTTCACCCATAAAACAGACTGGGGAAAATTCAAATCAAACACCCAGCTAATCTGCATCAACTTCAAATCATTAAGGCGTTTTATGGAACCACTTTTAACAAAGGTTCCAGCCAGGATGGCGTCAATGGCATCGGTGGAAAATCCATGGTCATCCACAAGCCCCAGGTTGATGGCTCGCTGACTGCCCGGCCGGGGGTTGGTGTAATTCCCGATGACCACCCGCCAGATATCAAGCTTATCTGCATCCCGGAGCAGGCCCATGAAAAAAAGAAATCTGTCATCCCCTTGCCTGGGAATATCCGCTGCGTTATGAAAGGCAATGGCTTTTTTAATCAAAGAGCGCTCTTCCCCGGCCAGGGGGGCCAGTATGCCATGGGCATCAATCTCCTGGAGACTGAGCCGGGCATGATTTTCCGATTGATGATCCAAAAAAGTTTTATAGGTTTCATACTGCTTGAATCGTCCCAGATCATGAAAAAGAGCCATGGTCTCGGCCAGCATCATGTCATTTTCATCAAGCATAAGGACCTTGCCCAGGGCAAGAATTTCTGTGCACACCCTCAAGGTGTGGTCCTTTTTCAGTATCAATGGCTCAGGATCATGGGACCCTTTTATGTATTGATCTGCATATGCCAGAAAAAACTGTTTTAACTGCTCCAGCGTTTCAGATTTCATAATTTTCTTCCGCCCCAAAAATAAATTGTGATAATTGTCTCCACGCATACCACGGTTATTTAAATTCATCAACCCATACTGTGACGCTATCTTCCCAGGTAGGCCAATAAGTCAGGCCTGCCCCCATGGAGCCAAGTTTAAATCTGAAAATTGAGTTATTAAGAAGGATAGAGATTTACGACAAAATATGATATGGCTCATAAATTAAGCTCAAATATCCCCATGTAAAAGGAGTCCCAAGAATGAGTGAATTGCTTTCAACCCGGGAAGTAGCAAAATTTTTAAACATCAACGAAAAAATGGTTTACAGCCTTATTTCAGATAAGGGACTTCCCGCCACAAAGGTCACCGGGAAATGGCTTTTCCCCATTGATCTGGTGCGACAGTGGATTGAATCTGGAACCATAAATTATCCGGAACCTGCGGCCAAGCTCCCCCCCTATCATGGACTGGTGCTCATTGCGGGCAGCAACGACCTGCTTTTAGACACCATGTTATCCCATTTCAACAGCCAGTCCCCCCACCACATGGCCTTGTTCGGTTTTACCGGCAGCATGGGGGGCATAAGGGCGTTGAGAAAAAACATGTGCCACATTGCCTCCAGCCATCTGGTGGCCGATACCAACGGCCCGGATAAGGAGTATAACTTTCCTTTTCTTGAAAAAGAGATGAACAAAATGCCCGCCGCTGTAAATTTTTGCATGCGTGAACAGGGAATCCTGGTACAAAAGGGGAATCCCCGTAACATCAACAACATAGAAGACCTGGGACAGCCCAATATCACCATTGTTAACAGAACACTTGGGACAGGGACCCGTCAGCTCTTTGACGGAGAACTTAAAAAAGCGGGAATCAAAGGCAGTGCCATTAAGGGGTATGACAGGATTGAAGCAAAACACATGGACATCGGCTTTGCTGTTTTATCTGGAAAAGCCGATGCCGGTCCCGGAATTAAACCCGTGGCGGAAAAACTAGGTCTTGATTTCATTCCCATCTGCTGGGAAAGATTTGACCTTCTCATTTCCAAGGATCGATTCTTTGACAAAGGAATTCAGCTTTTCCTGGGACTTCTCAAGGAAGATTTTTTTAAAAAAACGGCTGAGGAATTAGGCGGATATGATTTGTCCCGATCGGGCAGCATGGTCTACCCCCAGTCCGATGAAACAGACCCCCCCCGTTCCCCCCCGGAACCCCAGGAATAAAAAACAAAAGCCCCGCTTTTCAGGGGGGCTTTGGCATCACAGCATGGCATCATTTATCTCATCGAATGGAACATTTTGTCACGTAAGATTCCACCGCTTTTTGAAGCGCCACTATCTCCTGGTCCTGGAAAAATCGATTTTCCAACTCAAAAAAAGAGGGATTTAACACAGATATATTCCGGGAGCAATGCTGTAGGACATAGTGGGATGCACCCTTTATCATCCCACCAATATCCCCCATGAGGGCCAGATCAATAAAGGGACGAACACAGGTGGTTCTAAACTCATAGGCCGGGGCTCTGTCCATGAGAATCTTCACCGTTTCCATGATGGCATCCCCCTGGAAATCGCCTTTTACAAGGGAGGGGTACCCTTCAAGGTTGCTTTTAATATCCATGGCCACAAAATCCAGCAATTGTCGTCGCAGCAGACTTGTCAGCACGCCGGGGTGGCTTCCGTTGGTATCAAGCTTGATTTTATAGCCCATATTTTTGATCTTGAAGCAGAATCCTTCAAGATCCTTGTGCAACGTCGGTTCTCCCCCGGTGATCACCACTCCGTCCAGCATGCCTTTTCTTTTCTCCAGAAAATCAAACACATCTGCTTCTGTTGGGCTGTCGGGGGACATCTTTCCCCTTGCAAGATCGGGATTATGGCAGTAAGGACAACAAAAATTACATCCTGACGTAAACACCACGCAGGCCACCGTTCCTGGAAAATCAATCAAGCTGTTTTTCTGCAGTCCCCCCAGAATCATTGACATTGGATTGTGTTCCTTCTTGTTCAGTCTTGTCATGGTTGATCTTGAAGATGAAAAAAACCTGGTTCATGGAAAATGTGCCCGAATTACAAGAAAAGCCCCTTTTCCAATCCACAGGTTTAAAATCCGCTCAAATCCACGGTGATATTATTGGCAATACGCCTCAGGAGGCCACTTTAAAGGTCTTGCGCATGCAAAATTCAGTCTGTTTGCCGTTGTTCCACTGCTTCACCGGCCGCAGATATCCAACCACCCGGGAGTAAACTTCCGTTTCCCCGCCGCACCTGGGGCACACGGATTCTTCTCCGGGGATATAACCATGGGAAGCGCAGACACTGAAGGTGGGGGTCAGGGTAAAATAGGGCAGCTTATAGTTATTGGCCACCTTTTGCACCATCTGCTTGACCACCTCCACATCGCACACCTCTTCTCCCAGAAACAGATGGAGTACCGTGCCTCCGGTGTATTTTACCTGGAGACCATCCTGGAGATCCAGGACCTCAAACACATCATCGGTGTAGTTCACCGGCAGATGGGTGGAATTGGTGTAAAAGGGATCGCTGCCGGCCAGGTACTCGGCTTCGTTGGCGCAGATGATGTCAGGGTAACGTTCTTTGTCCTTCATG
>CAKZLA010000499.1 GCA_937124525.1 uncultured Desulfobacterium sp. | reverse complement strand
TGAGAAGTTTTAGTTACAAATAAGTAACTTTACACTGATAGTGATATTAAATACTATTATCGAGTGCCTAGGCTTAGCGGCTGAAAAGTGGATTTTGTCACCCACAGGCACATTACTATTCTGACAAGAACCTAACGACAAAGGGTTATCTTATGAAAGAATTAAAAATAGTACCAATTCCTGGATACGAAGAGTATTACGGCATAACTAATTGCGGGATCATATTTTCGTATAATTATAGGGCCACTGGAAGAATAAGCGAAATTGCTCAGTCGTCTCTAAGAGATCGTAAAAGAAAAAACGATACTATGTACCGAAGGGCGAAGTTATTTCATATCAACCAAACATCGCCTGTTGCGGTTCACAGATTGGTTGCCCTCACGTTTATTCCAAATCCTAATAACTACCCACAGGTAAACCATATTGATGGTGACAAGGCTAATAACAATGTCAGTAACCTTGAGTGGTGTACGAATAAGCAGAACGTGCAGCATGCAGAAGAGACAGGACTGGCCAGTCATGTGGCTGGTGACAGCCATGGAATGCACATCCTTAAAGAGTGGCAGGTTATTGATATTATTAGAGAGCTTAGCTCTGAGAGTTACAGGGGGCAGGCATCTAGGATTGCGTATAGGTATGGAGTTTCTATGCACTGTATACACGACATAAAAAAGAAGAAAAGCTGGAATTGCGTTTGGGCTAAGATTGAGTCTGGAGAGGTTGTATTATGACTATTCAGCTCAGGCCTCACCAAGAACATGGGCTAAACATGCTTAGGCACTCATTAAGTCAGCTTGACGTGAACGGTAAGAAGGTTAGGCGCGTAGTGTTTGCTGCGGCTTGCGCATTCGGTAAGACAATTACAGCAGCCCAGATAATGAAATCAGCAGTCTCTAACGGTAAGCGCTGCATGTTTATATGCGATCGAATTAAGCTAGTGAATCAAACCCTAGCTACTCTCGATAAATACGGTATTGATTGCGGAGTACAACAAGGGATTCATCATAGAGCAAAGCCTTCTGCACCCATCCAAATAGCTAGCGTGCAGACACTGGCATCAAGGGACAGAACGCCAGATGCCGATATTTTCCTAATTGATGAAGGTCACGTTGTTTACTCGTATGTAACAGAGCTGATGGCCAAGCTAGACGCATGCATGTTTATTGCACTCACATCGACCCCGTACAGTAAATCTATGGGCAAGTACTATCAGGATTTGGTTGTTCCTATAACGCCGAGAGAGCTAGAAGAAAAAGGTTTTCTTGTGCCGGTACAGTATTTCATAGGGAGAGGCGTCAGCACCAAGGGCGTAGGATCCCAAGCATTAAGCACTGGCGGAAGCGATTTCAAGGTTAAAGACTTGTCAGATGCCATCGACAAAGATGAAAGGCTAAGCGGCGATCTAATATCAAACTGGATTAAGAATGCCGAAAATAGCCAAACTATCGCCTTTTGCCCATCAATAAAGCAGTCAAAGTGGCTTGTTGAGCAGTTTAACGCCTATGAAGTCCCTGCTGTTCATATTGATGCCTATACTGACCCAGAAGAGAGAGAACTCATTTATGCCGCTCATGATCGAGGCGAGTTTAAGATTCTGTCATGCTCCCAGCTTTTATCTACCGGTTACGATTCGCCTTCAACTCGCTGCATACTGGATGCGTTTCCCACGAAATCTAAAATCACTTGGATTCAGCGCGTAGGCCGTGTACAGAGAACGTACAGCGGCAAGGAATACGCTATTGTTTTAGACCATGCTGGCAATTGGGCGCGTCATGGCAGAGCTGAGGACATAGTACCCGACCACCTAGACGATGGTGAAAAAGAATATAACGAGGCATCACTCACCAAAGACGACAAGCCCGAAGCTAAAGAGAAGAGTTGTCCACAGTGTTATCAACTGTTCAAGGGTGTGCGGTGTGCTTGTGGCTATGAGATACCATCCAAGGAAGTGCTCGAGCATGACGGCACAGAGTTGGTTAAGTTGTCTGATCTATCGCCTGCGGAGCGTAGAGGGCTAGAAACACCTCAAGCTGACAAAGACTTATTTCTTGCAGGCTTACGCTTGCACATGGAACGGAAAGATTACGCATACGGATGGGTAAAGCACACCTACGCTGAGAAATACGGCTCTTTTCCCGATGGCAATAATCACGTTACTGTGACCGAGCTACCGGCTGATGTTAAGAAATTTCTGCAATACAAGCGGACTAGGGCGGCCAAGGGAAAAAAGCACTATGCGAAATCAGGGGTATGTTAAATGATTGCTGAGAGCTACATACAAGACCTGTTAGCCAAAGCCGACATAATCAGCATCATTGATAGTCAGGTTAAGTTAAAACGACAGGGCAAGAGCTACTCGGCCTGCTGTCCATTCCACGATGAGAAAACGCCTTCATTCACCGCTAACCAAGATAAGCAGATGTTTTACTGTTTCGGTTGCGGTGCAGGTGGTGACGCTATCGAGTTTGTATCTAGCTATCAAAGCTTAAACTTTCGCGATGCTGTGAAGTGGATAGCTAATCATATCGGAATGGCGTTTGAAGATAACGAGTCTGAAAAGCCCATATTAAGCCGTGCCATGCGTGAACAGCTAGAAGAAGACAAACTGGTCATAGCGATATACGAAGCCAGCAACAAGGCAGCATTAAGCTATGCAGACCATAAGCGTCATAAGCTAGCAGTTAATCGTATACAGGGTATTGAAAGATTACAAAACCGTAACTAACCACCACACCTATAACCGTTATAATGATTACAAATTCAGGAGAGGAAAGCAGGATGAAAACACTACAGCAAGTTGAGAAAGAAATCGCAGAGCTGGAAAAGCAGCGTGAAGAATTGGTAAGCGGGCGGTTAGCGCCTATTACGCTTCCAAGGGGGGACGATACGTACTATATTGGGATTGATGGTGTTATGTCCAACATCCTCTGGAGTGACGCGCGCGTAGAACTCCACAAGCGCGGCCTGGTCTCCACAAACAAACGCGACATGGAAAAAGTAATTGCCCTGCAAGAACAGTGGGGACAGTTTACTTTGAAGGCGATTCAGATTGCGGATGGGTGGGAGCCGGACTGGGATGATCACCGGCAGAAAAAGGGGTACGCGTACTATGACCATACTGTAAATGGCTTCGTTCACGGAGTAGCGTATAGCCTCCAAAAAGCCGGCGTCATCTATCTCCCCACAGAAGCCGCCAAACACCTCCGCGACTGGGCAAACGCTAATGTTAAGGTTGGGGGTTGATATGAATCAGTGTCAAGGATGCCAAGCCGGTTGGCCGCTAGTTCTATGTTCTAAATACTGCAAGTTTATATACGTTCACAAAGTAGTTGGCGGATATGAAGGCGAGCAGGTTATCTGTACCTATAGCCACTACAAACAACCACCCACAAAAGCCGATGAGGGGTAGATGATGAGAGCGAGCAAATTGATTGTCGGTGAGAGTTACCGACATAAAGACCACCCAAAATACTGCTGGTGCAAAGTCGTTGAAGTTAAGCCGCCAAGCCACCCAGAGAACCCTTTTAGGGCAACTATCGTAAAGTGTGAGTACAGCCAAAATAAAAATGATGCTTTCGCGATTATTAAGCATTTTAAGCCTAGCGATTTAATAGAACCTTAGAGAGGCATAACCCCAAGCTTTGCGGCTTGGAATGAGCGAGGAACGAGAGAATGGAAAGTCCGAAAGAGCGTATTGTTATGTTCAAACCTTGTCCATTTTGCGGAGAGAGTCAAATTAGTTGGTGCTGTTGTGGGCCAAATGGCTGCCATCAAATTACATGCCCTAATTGCGGGAACTTTGATTTTGCTAACGGTGTTTTGGATGGTGGCGAAACATTAGAGGAGTTGCGCGGTTGCATGAGAGACAAGTGGAATACAAGAACATAACCCCTTAAAAATGGGCTGAGCGTAGCGAAGTCCAGCCGTAAGGCGAACATTGTTTAATTTGTTATGTGTTTTTAGAAAGCTAAAGGTGAAGATATGAAGTATGTAATTATTTATTGGGATGAAGGCGATGACGTGCATTTGCTTAAAAATGAATATCAAGAAACTGGTTACCATTATCACCGGCGGTGCATCTGGCTTGGGTGAAGCCACCGTAAGACAACTCGTAGCAGACGGTGGCAAGGTTGCCATATTGGATTTTGATGAAGAAAGAGGACAATCGATCTCCGATCAATTGGGGGATGCGGTGATGTTTTGTAAAACCGATGTGGTAGACGCGGACAGTGTTACGGCTGCCATCGAAAAAACAATGGCAACATTCGGAGCAATTCATGTGGCAATCAATTGTGCCGGCGTCGGCACCCCGATGAAAGTCCTTGGCAAAAAAGGCCCCATGGCCATTGATAGTTTCAACCGTGTGGTCCAGATCAACCTGATCGGCACCATGAATGTGATTCGCCTTGCTGCTGAAAAAATGTTGCAAAACACGCCCAACGAAGATGGCGAAAAGGGCGTAGTGATTAACACGGCCTCCATCGCAGCGTTTGAAGGCCAGATCGGTCAGGCCGCATACAGTGCCTCCAAAGCCGGTGTGGTCGGTATGACCCTTCCCATCGCGAGGGAGTTCGCAAATTACGGAATTCGGGTAATGACCATCGCCCCGGGGCTTTTCATGACCCCCATGATGGAAACCCTGCCCGAAAAAGTGCAGGTCCATTTGGCAAGCACCGTGCCATTCCCCAAACGCCTTGGGAAACCGTCTGAATTTGCCATGCTGGCAAAGCAGATTATTGAGAACCCAGTGTTGAACGGAGAAACCATTCGACTGGACAGCGCCATTCGTATGGGTTCCTAAACAAAAAGACGGCTACCCGTCTAAACCGGGACAATTTTAAGCCTTGTTGCTGTGTATATCAAGGTTATCCAAACCATTTATTTTACAGCTTGTCCTGCTTTAGACAGGTAACCCAAAAAGACAAAAAGGAGAAAACAAATGAGAAGAGTTGCTGTTCTCGGTACCGGGCATACTGATTTTATGTCCAACTCTCCCAAAAGCGGCTTGGAGATGATGGCCGAAGCGTCCATGGAGGCGATTAATGCATCGAATTTAACGCCAAAGGATATCCAGGCCATTTACTGCGGCAATGTTCTGGGTGATTTTTCAGAAGGACAAGGAATGATTCAGTCTTATCTGGCTAATGATATCGGCTGCCGCTTTGTACCGGCCACCCGGTTCGAAGGGGCCTGCGCATCTGCCACCATGGCGATCCGGGATGCCTTCATGTGGGTAGCATCCGGATATTATGACATTGTTCTGGCAGGGGGCACAGAAAAAGCAACAGCCATGGGCACCCCGCTTGCCACGCGCACCTTTGCCATGTTTGCGCACAGCAAATACGAATACCCCACAGGTTTCACCTTCCCTGCCTTTTTTGCCATGGAGGCCCATCTGTATGCCGCCAAGTACAATATTTCCCTTGAAAGGCTTAAAGAACAGATGGCAGAGGTGTCGGTCCAATCCCATGAATACGGCGTAAAAAATCCCCATGCCCAATTTAAAAAAGAGATCACAAAAGAAAAGGTCTTAAATGGGCCCATGGTGACCTCCCCGCTTCAGCTACTCGATTGCTGCCCGTTTACAGACGGTGCTGCAACCATCGTGCTCGCATCCGAAGAGGTCGCTAAAAAGTTGACCGACAAACCAGTGTACATTACCGGCATCGGGCAGACATCTTCCGGTATGATGAGTTCTCAAAAGGACTATTTGCCACGGCTTCGGGCAAGGGAACTCTCCGTCAAGCAAGCCTATGACATGGCCGGGATCGGCCCCGAAGATGTGGATATTTGCGAACTGCACGATTGTTTTAGTATCGCCGCCATTATTGCGGCCGAAGGTCTTGGTTTATCAGAATTCGGCAAAGGGGGTACTCTTTGGGAAACCGGAGAATGCCGCCATGACGGCAGAATCCCCATCAATATCTCCGGCGGATTGAAGTCAAAGGGACACCCCATTGGTGCCACCGGAGCATCCCAGGTAAGTGAAATTGTCCGCCAGCTTCGAGGTGAGTTGGTAGATCAAGGCAGGCAGGTAGAAGGAGCTAAGGTGGGACTTGTAGATACCCTTGGTGGAGATGGCGTGGTTGTCAATCTGGTATTGAGTACGGATTGATCATAACAGGAGACGTGAAGTGGAATATAAACTTGATTTTCAAACTTATAGCAAAGCACTCAAAGAAAACAGACTATTGGGATTACAATGCAAAGAGTGTAGCACCGTCACCTGTCCGCCGCAGTTAGTCTGCGGTGACTGTACTAGTGGTGATGTTGAGGTGATGGAGCTGACAGGTAAAGGAAAAATAGTCACCTTTACCACGACACATGTCGCTCCGCTCGGCCGTGAAGTAGAAGCACCGTACACCATTGTCATGGTGGCTCTGGAGGAAGGTCCATGGATTCTCGGCAATCTTATCGATATCGATCCAACTACTGCGGGCATGGATCTGATTGGTAAAGAAGTAAAGCTGGGTCACAAGGTCTTTCCCGGCGATATGTACTCGGGCGGTGAGGCGGCCCGCCCACTGTTCAGCTTTATCCCTTAAAGATTTAGGCTACCCACCTAAGCCGGGACAAACTATAAAATCAATGACTTGAATAGTCTTGATATGCATGGTCAGCAAGGATGAAAATTGTCCCACTTTAGGCAGATAGCCAAGATTTGAATAATCTAAATCATAGGGACTGACACCCGTTCATGGCACAGGGCAAGGCACGGGGCATAGAGAATGCAGAGGTGAAAGCCATTTCGTTTGTCGATGGAAGGCAAATGAAAATAGCCTATCCTACGTATCCTTGGTGCCTCAGCCCTACCCAGTGGAAGAAAGGAATTCTCCAGGGAAAAGACTCTTGAGTTGAGTTCGAAACCGGCCAAATTGAAGATCTTATCGCATCACTAAGCGATGAAAAAAAATAGCGCAGCTAATCCAACAAATTTATGCGGTTTTCATAGCTGCGATTGAATCCCTTTGGCCAGAATTGAGGATAAAGTGGTTTATAACTCGTTTCCGAAAATGGCCACACTGGCCCCTTCACTACCGGAAACACCACCCAGGTTATGCGTGAGCCCCAGCCTGAGATTTTTTTTTAGCTGCCGTTTTTCAGGAACTGACTTCTCCTGCAGCTGTTTATATATCTCATAAACCATTCGAATACCTGTGGCTCCGATAGGATGCCCAAAGCACTTTAACCCGCCATCTGACTGACACGGTATTTTGCCGTCTAAATCGTAAAATCCATCTTCGATGTCTTCCCTGGCTCTGCCCATAGGGGAAATTTGAAGACTTTCATAGGTGATCAATTCATTTATGGAAAAGCAATCGTGTAGTTCCAACAAACTGATCTCTTCTCTCGGATTCTTTATCCCGGCTTCCTCATAAGCTTTGAGTCCTGCAATTTTTGTGGCTTCCAGATGGGTCCCGGCCCAGCTTTGATGCATGAGGCCCGTACCCGGCGTTATGGAGATTTGAATCGCTTTAATATAGATGGGATCGGATCGAAAGTTTTTTGCCATATCTGCCGGTACTACAATCATTGCTGCCGCACCATCACTAACACCGCAACAATCATAAAGATTCAACGGATCTGCTACAATCGGTGCATTGACAATCGTCTCAAGATCCGGTGCAAATCTTAGATGTGCTTTGGGATTATGCTGTCCATTTTGATGGCTTTTCCAGGAAACCCGAGATAGCATTCTTTTCCCCTCTTCCCTGCTCAACCCATACTTCTTGAAATAGGCAGTTGCCATTTGTCCGAACATGCCGGGAGCGGTTACATTTGGGTAGTAAAACTTATTTTCTTCTCCCGTCCCCAAATCCGGCAGGCCGCCAAAACCGGTATCCTTTAATTTTTCACAGCCGATTGCCAAAGCAATGTCACAGGCTCCGGCTGCAACGGCATAGCAGGCCCCGCGAATGGCTTCCGTTCCGGTTGCGCAGTAGTTTTCCACCCGAGTGACAGGGATATTCGGCAGCTTAAGTGCCCTTGCAGGGGAAATGCCGCTTCTTCCTACGCTTATATTTTCAAAACAATTCCCAAACCAGGCTGCCCCTATATCTTTTTTTTCAATGCCAGCATCCCTGAGCGTTTCTTGAAATGCTTCGATTATCAAGTCCTCCGCGCTGGAATCCCAGCGTTCCCCAAACTCGGTTAATCCCATTCCAATAATTGCAACCTTATTTTTTATGCCCTTTGTCATTGGTTTTTCCTCTATTCTGTGGTATTTGGTAGCGGACATGCCTTCCAGAAATAGGCATACACTCCCCGCTGTTTATTTTCATAGCGTCTGCGATACGACATTTTTACCAATGCCCCCATCTCTAAAGTATTCAGATCGCCATCGGTAATATCCAAATAAAGACGACCACCGCCATCAAAATCGATCAGTCCATAGATCGCAGGCGTATCCATGCTGAAGGCCAGATTATCACCTGTAAATGAGTTTATTTTACCGATTTTGTCCGAAAATGGATAATCTTCCATTTGATCGACAATACCGCATTCCGGATTCACACATACCCGCTGTTTGGGATACTGGGGGGTTCCGCAGGCCTGGCATTTTGATCCGATCAACGCACTTAACGTATCTCCCTGACGGTACATCACAGAGTGCCTTACTGGTGGCATTTCTTCTCCTCTGATACCGATATCGAGGGGTACCAGATCTCGATAAACCAAATATTTACTGTAGTTTTGAAGTGCTTTTTTATGGGACAAATGCCCTGCCACCCCCATGTTAAACCGCTTTTTTTCAATTTGCTCCGTCACTTCAAAGGCAATGACATCGCAGCCGCTGCCATAACTGACCACCAAAATTTTGTCTCCCGGTTTGGCGGTTTCCAGGGCAGCCGTCAGCATCATAAGAGAATGTGCAGAACCGGTATTTCCTATGTTAGTAGTCAGTGGATCTTGCAGCCTGTCCGGTCGGATTCCCAATTTTTTGCATATCCCTTTAACAGCAGCCGGAAGGGAACATGTGATAATAATGGTATCATACTCGGCAAGAGGTATTTGGGAGGTTTCCACAAACCCATTGATTGCATCGGGAATGATTTTTCCCATCCCTTCATCCCTTATCCATCTTTCTTCCCAATTTTGTACAAATTGCCCATCATGTAATCTGCTGTAATCAGGAAAATCCTTTGACAGGTGATAAACCCCTTTTATTTCGGCAATGACATTTTCACGGCCAACCAGAACCGATGCCGCCCCATCCCCACAGATGTGCTCCAGATTACCGCCCGGTTTTCCCTGACGGCAGTCGGCAGCGCAGACCAAAAATTGTGACAAGCCCGCATGAACTGCATCAAAAGCAGAGACAAGTGCAGTGGTGCCGGACCTTAAGGATGCCGAATAATCCGCAGTACGGGTATGGGGTGGTAACCCGAGGGCAGCGGCACATATGGCTGCATTTAACCGCTCAGCATAGGGGGCTGTTGTGGAACTGAAAAAAAGCCCACCGATATCTGCCGTATCTACTCCGGCAAGGCAATCTTTTGCCGCTGAAACAGCCATGGTGATGCTATCTTCATCATAATTGGCAACGGCTCTCTCACCCTTTGCCAAACTGGCTGTCGATTGATTAAACCAACCGACTGCCTCATATATTGTTTTTCGATTCATTCGGTAGCGGGGAATATAAGCCCCACAAGCAGTAATTCCTATCATTTTTCATACCCTTTTTGTTCGGGATTGAACCCGTTTAATAATGAATAAAATTTGGTTTTCTTTTTTCGACAAAAGCCTGTACCCCTTCTTTTTTATCTTCTGTCGCAAAAAGGTTTTCAAAACAACGCGTCTCATGGGATAGGCCGGCCCTCAAATCCATATTCATACCCTCGTTGATAAGGCCCTTTATCACCGATAGTGTATACCCCGGTTTTTTGGATAACTTTTGAGCTATCTTCATGGTTTCATCCATCAGGGCCCCAGGCGAAACAACCTTGTTGACCAATCCGACCCGGTGGGCATCCCGAGCGGTGATAATGTCGCCGGAATATATAAGTTCCTTTGCCCTTCCCACCCCAATCAATCGGGGCAGCCGTTGGGTACCTCCGCCGCCTGGAAGCAATCCAAGATTAATTTCCGGGAAACTAAAACTGCTTGTTTCAGAAGCGATGCGCAGATCACAGGCTAATGCCAGCTCACACCCTCCCCCGAATGCAAATCCATTCACTGCCGCGATAACCGGCTTGCCTATATCTTCAATTCTATTGAATGCGGCATGGGCACCGGTGATGTAACGATTCACTTCTTTGGGTGAATTCAGCGCCATCAATTCTTTTATATCTGCACCTGCAGCAAAAATTTTTTCGTTACCGGATATGACAACGGCCCCAATGGTATCATCCTCTTCTATCACCGCCATCAGATCATACATTTCTTTTAGCAGTAATGTATTTAAAGCATTCATCTGTTTGGGCCTGTTTAATTGTATGGTGGCAATGCGGCGATTTTTTTCATAAATAATTGTCTTTAAATCCATAATGCACCTTTCATAGTTTATTGTTCATCCCAAAATTGTGGACGTTAATTTAGGAATGAGTCCGAAATAACATACCCATTTTAAAATGGGTGAACACTACCCTTCAACGGTAACGCGTTCTGAAAAAGGTAAGTTATTTAAGACTGGTTCCTTAATATGTCTCTATAAACAATTGTCTTCATTATTTCGTTTGTGCCGGCAAAAATCGACCACACCTGAATATCCCGCCATGTCCTTACAATCGGGTGGGCCTCATCAATTCCATTGTCACCTAAAATTTCTAAGACTTGACCGGTGATTCTTTTACACATGTCTGTTGTCCAGAATTTGGCAATGGACGTATCGGTTACGCGGTTTTTCTTCTCCATATGATCCCTGACAAGCGTATTAACAAATGCTTTCCCCACGCGAATGTCTGCTGCCATCTCCGCGATTTTGAACTGCACGGCCTGGGATAAAACCGGTGTTGTGCCGGTAGCATTCGGGGATTGATAAAAACGAAGCATCCAGTCAAAGACATATTCTGCTGCAGCGATTGATAAAATAGCAATAATGAGCCGCTCCTGCTGCAATTTTTTCATTAACATCAGAAAACCTTGCCCCTTTTTTCCCAACTGATTTTTCTTTGAAATTCTACAGTTGGAGAAAAAAAGCTCGGCAGTATCCTGGCTATGCATCCCCATTTTACTAAGTTGGCTTCCCTTTTGAAAGCCGGGGGTGCCATCTTCCACCAGGTATAAAGAAATGGCCTCATGGTTGTTGTCAATCTCCGGATTTTTGGCAGCTAAAACAATCAGATCACAATTGATGCCGTTTGATATAAATGTTTTTGAGCCGTTAATAATGACATCCTCTCCGTCATCAATGGCAGTTGTAGCCATGGCAGCAAGGTCACTGCCGGCATCCGGTTCCGTCATAGCAATCGCTGTAATTCGATCACCGGAGACACATCCGGGTAAATACTTTTTTTTCTGCCGGTCATTTCCAAAAGAGTCGATATAGGGGACAACAATGTCGTTGTGAAGATAAACAGCCATACCCGAAATATTGGCTCTTGCTGTTTCTTCAGCAACGATCATTGAGTAGAGAAAGTCTCCTCCTTTTCCGCCATATTCTTTTCCAACATTAGTGCAAAGGAATCCTTCCACCCCCATTTTTTTCCATATCTGTTTAGGCACCATATGGTCAGATTCCCATAACCTTATATGAGGGATAATTTTTTCTTTGAAAAAAGTGCGAAGCCGAGCTCTGAATAGGTGGTGTTTGTCCGTAAAAGGTAACATACTATTATATCCTTTCTTTGAACTTTCGGTTTTTAATCAAATTTACTATGTTTAATTCAAGAAATATGCCAAAGAAGACAATTCGTTAAAATCAAGGTGCAACTAATTGTTATTATTATGTATGATTCATTAAGAAACTACTTTTCTTGAATTCAAAAGGAAAAAGATTTATCATATCTGGCGGATAACGCTCTCTGGTTGAGACGGCAAGCATTTTTTCTTAAGAAATATGAACGATGCTGAAACCCGTAGACGTTATGTATAAACTAATATATCATAATGTTATAAAATGCCTCGTGTTTTTTTCTGGGGCATTCACGCAACGATAGAGGTTATCAAATATGACGACTTAGATTCTTATCTCTTGTTCTCGTGTTATTTGGGCAAGAGAATAAGAAATCCTTTTTGGTTCTGGCCTGTCCGGGTTAGGCATAAATCGGAAAGAAGAGCCCGGAGGGGGATAAAGATTGATGTCTTCTTCGACACGATTTCTGTAAATTCTCAATAAGTCCGGGAATTCAAGAAATCCTTTTGAATAGCACCCGGCGTTTAAAGGGTGATCAGGCTTTCCTACCCCGAGTTATTGATAACTTACCGATTTTTTTTAACAGCCTATTTTTATTTGTTTTTTAATGCACTTTCACTATTTAGCGAATCAACGAAGCACAAGTATCAATCCCTTCATATATCGTGGACCTGCTTGTTAACGATCTTCAAAAGACATACCAGGTGTGACCGCCTGGAGATAAAAACAGATAGATCCCACAAAATAAAAAGGGGATGGGAAGACAGATGATTTCTTTCCTTGGTTAAAGAGAAGCGGGATACTTATCATATTTGGCGAATTAGTCATATTTGACAATATTTTAAATCTCAATAACTTTGTCCGCCTTTTTGTGAAAATTGTCTGTTTATTCAATCCACCTGCCTACCTTTCCCATCGGGATGTTCTCATCAGGGTAATTTTTCCATACGACGACAGTGTTTATGAATTTTTTACCCATTCGTCAAAAAGAAAAACTTAAAAACAGATGATTCGCGGAAAACGAAAGTTATGGGGATGTTATAAGATATTGGCATCATTGTTGCTTTACTTAGACAACGATAACGCCCTGTCCACGCAATCCATGGTCAGATAAAAAATTAAAAAGCGAGGTAAAATTTAATGAAAGATGTTGCTGTATTGGGAGTGGGAATGACCCGCTTTGGAAAATTGTTGGATAAAAGTCTTAAAGATTTAGTGCGTGAATCGGTGGAAAAAGCATTGAAAGATGCCGGCATTGAAAAAAAAGAAATCAATGCGGCTTATATGGGGAACGCCGCCGCTGGCATCATGACCGGGCAGGAGATGATTCGGGGCCAGGTCACCCTGAGCGCAATGGGCATCGATACGATCCCGATTTATAACATTGAAAGCGCTTGCGCCAGCTCTTCTGCCGCGTTTAACTTGGGATGGACGGCGGTTGCAACCGGTATACATGATTGTGTGCTTATCGTCGGTTTCGAAAAACTCTATGATACTGACAAACGAAAATCCTTTAATGCTCTGGGAACAGGGGTCGATCTTGAAAATTACCTGGAATACTTCAAGGTGGCGGAGGCCCAATCGAAATTCGGAGATAAAATATTTCAGGAGGGCTCTGGTGAAAAACGAAGTGTGTTCATGGATTTATATTCATTTTTGACAAAAAACTATATGCGGGATTTCGGTTTGACCCAAACGCATTTCGCCCAACTCTCGGTCAAATCCCACAAAAACGGGGCCCAGAATCCCCATGCTCAGTACCGGAAAGAGGTAACCCTGGAAGAAGTAATGAACTCGGGGGATGTTGTTTATCCCTTGACGAGAATGATGTGCTCTCCCATTGGAGATGGCGCCGCTGCCATCGTTTTGTGCAGCAAAGAAATGGCACGCAGACACACAACCAAACCGGTTTGGGTGGCAGGCTCCGTCTACGGCAGCGGAAAAATTGCCTATGATACTTCAGATACAGCCACCAAGCGGCTCAGTCCGGTTCTGTACAAAAC
>CAKZLA010000498.1 GCA_937124525.1 uncultured Desulfobacterium sp. | reverse complement strand
ACGTTCGTCATTTTTCACAGTCCAGTCAGACTCAAGATCCCTGGAGAATTTTTTGGGGTTGCCTTTTCTGTCAAGCTTCCCTTCAGGGGTTTCAGCTTTCTTGATAATTTCATGAAGCTTGTCTTTGGGAGCCGGTTTGCTAGCAGATTTAACAAGCCTGGCGTCTACAGCAACCCCTTCATTGATGGAGAGACCTTTTCGATGAAATTGCTTGAGAAGAGCACTGTTAATTTCGATCATGGCTTCTTTCGGCAAGCGGCTGCGGAATCGTGAAAAAGTTGAATGATCGGGGGAAGGCTGATCCAATGGTAAAGCAAGGAAAGATTTAAATGAAATGCGGTCATTGATCTGGCTTTCAAGTTCTGGATCAGAATTGATTTGAAACCATTTTTGAAGGAGAAAGCATTTGAAAAGAAAAAGCGGAGAATATGCTCGTTCACCTTCCTTGGATTTGCCGACTGGGTAGTGTTTATAAATAAGTTTTTCAATGGGATTCCAATCGATAGTTTTTTCAATCTGATTTAGAAAAATATAGGTTCGATTTTTATCAGAGTGATTTTGGATAGCGATGTCAGCAAAGGAAAAATTCTGTTCAATCTTTTTGTATGCCATAATGCCCCCTATTGAATGAAGTTATAGTGATATATATGACATAAAAATACAATTAATTCAATACTATATGTGTATTTTTTGTAAGTCCTCAATAAGTCCGGGCAATCACTGATTTTTTACAACCACAAAGACTTGAAACCAAGCTGAATCGTTCTTATTATATTGTATCAAATAATAGTTGTAAAATTTCATGCACTGGAGCTCTCATGGTTGTAAAAATTCCTAAAATTGAAGACATTCCCGTAGAAGAGCAAACCCCTCTGGTTTTGATGCTCCTGGAATATCTCAACCTGCTTGCTGAGGAAAACCAGGCTCTCCGTGATGAAATTGCACGCCTTAAGGGACAAAAACCCAAACCAAAAATTAAGCCTTCCGGCCTTGAATCCCGGCGCAAAAACAAATCTAAAACACAAGGCAAGCGGCCTGGCTCTGCCAAGCGTCATAAAACAAAAAATCTGAAAATACATAAAACCATCAAGATTTCACCTGAAGATCTCCCCCTTGGGAGCATCTTTAAAGGGTATAACGATTTTGTGGTCCAGGGACTCCGGCTTGAACCTTTCATTATCAAATATCTACTGGAAAGATGGGTTTCCCCGGATGGCCGTTCATTCACCGGAAAACTCCCAGAAAATTTGAACGGCGGGCATTTCGATTTGGAATTCAAACGATTTGTCCTTTACCAGCATTATCACTGCCATGTCACACAGCCCATATTACTGGAAGCATTACATGATATGGGATTTGAGATTTCCGCAGGGCAACTGAGCAATATTCTCATTGAAGGGCATGAACTCTTTCATGATGAGAAAAACGACATCCTTGATACAGGCCTTTCTGTATCCTCGCATATCAATGTCGATGATACCACTGCACGACATAAGGCCAAAAACGGCTATTGCACCCATGTTGGAAACGATTTTTTTGCCACCTTTCACAGCACTGAGACCAAAACCAGGATCAATTTTCTCAAAATATTGCAGGCCGGGCGTACAGAATATGTCATCAATGCAAGTGCTCTGTCATATATGATCTCCCAGGGGTTACCCCAGGAGTCCCTCACCCTTATCACCACTCAATTTTTGAGTGTGTATGAAAATGATGATGCCTGGCTGGACTGCCTCAAGACACTCGATATTAAAAAGGTGCGTCACATCAGAATTATTACTGAAGGTGCATTGATCGGCAGTCTGGTCGCGCATGGTTTCAATCTCGACATGGTCATTGTCAGCGATGATGCCGGCCAATTCAATATCCTGAATCATGCGCTTTGCTGGGTCCATGCCGAACGTCTCATCAACAAGCTCATTGGCCTCACAGAAGAACAAAAACAGGCTGTACAGGACATTCGGGCTGAAATATGGGAATTATATGCCTCTCTCAAAGAATTCAAAGCACAGCCGGGTAATGAGAAAAAAGCCAGCATTAAGGCTAAATTCGATGCAATCTTCACTAAAAAGACATGTTTTGCCTCCTTGAACAATGCTTTGAAGCGCATTCACCGCAATAAGCGGAAATTACTCAGAGTACTGGATTTCCCGGACATTCCCCTTCACAATAATCTCAGTGAAAATGACATACGAGAATATGTCAAACGCCGGAAAATCAGCGGGTCGACCAGAAGTGATCTGGGACGACAATGCCGAGATACGTTCACAAGTTTGAAAAAAACTTGCCGCAAGCTCACAATCTCTTTCTGGGAATACCTCAAAGATCGATTGTCCGGAACAAATGAGATTCCTGATCTCTCTGATATCATCACCATTAAAGCGTTGCAATTGTCTGTTGAGCTGTGACTTGATTTTTCACTGACTCTTGCCTTCTTTGCCCGGACTTATTGAGAACTTACTCTGTCTCTCTCTAACCCCGTATATAATGTGGAGACTTTTTGCTCGTAATCAGGTAATACAAAACGCCTGAAAGGAGCATGAAAATGAGCAGAGAGAAACTGAGAAGTTACAGCAAAGAATTTAAAGCCCAAATTATTAAAGAATGCATTGAAACCAATAACTATGCCGTTGTTGCCAAAAAACATGATATCCCAGCTACAACGGTATACACATGGTTTAGACGGGACAAAAACAAACAAAAAACCGATAGCCGGAAATCTCAACGAGCTTTGGAAAGAGAGCTTGCTGACGCAAAGCTTGAGATAGCTGTGTTAAAAGACCTTTTAAAAAAAACGAACCAGCTCTGGCTGAAAAGTTAGAAGTAGCTGAATCATGAGCCTATCCCAAAAATCCCGTGAGAGGATTAACCCAGAGGAGACAGACAGCAAACATAACGAAACCATTCCAATATTTGTTACGGCGTTCCCATCGGACAACCAGCCTTCTGTACTTTCGCTGTAGCCATGCGAAAGTTCTTTCGACCTTCCAACGATCAACCGGCTTATTGGGAGGTCTGCCTTTGGGCGGTTTTCGATTTTGCCATGACCGACGGGGGATCATGGGGGTAATTCCTCGGTGCCTGATGTGATCCCTCAATGTACGAGAGTCATATCCCTTGTCTCCTTGTATTGCATCAGGCCGTTTTCTGGGTCTCCCTGTCTTTCCGGTAATGGTCTCTATTCGGTCTATAAGCGGTTCAACTTGCGCCCTCTCGCTTTCTGCCGCTCCTGTAGAAATAACGGAAAGGGGTAGTCCGTTGCCATCCACCAGAGCATGGATTGTAACTCCCTTGCCTTTAAAGCCATACTGGACATCTTCGCCACCGCCTTTGCCGGCAGCAAATGATCCATCTACAGATGATCGACTCCAGTCTATAAGGCCCAGTTCATGGGCCTGCCCCATAAGAAGGGCTTTGATCTTTGACCATGTTTCATCAGTTGTCCATATTCCCAACCAACGATGTGATGTTGAACGTGCTCCAAATCCTTTACCTCTTGGGGCATCAATCCACCTGGCTCCTGTAATAAGGACCCAAAGTATGGTGTTCAGTATATCCCTGAAGAATGCATGGGGACGACCTTTTCCCGATTTTTTGGGTTGCTCCGGGAGAAGTGGTTCAATCACTGCCCATTCGACATCTGTCAATCCAGTAAATTTGCCTGCCATCCTCTTCCTCATTGTTCAAAGGTTGTTCTCTCTTGTCAGGCAAAAAATAAGACCTGGTAATAACACTGTAAAATGGATTTTTGGGATAGATTCACGATAAAAAACGAAAACTGGCTGCCCTTTTTTTAACGGGTATCACCCTCCCGGATGAAAAACCATCCGGTTGTATGGAAAATGCTGGGGCATTGAAGTCTTTTTCAAAATGTGCAGACAGCACCTGAATTTTGGTCAAACCGATGCAAATCCGAAACTATGATGGACTTATCGCTCTTACATCTATGATGATTGCCAGATATATCATGCTGGGTTTGCTCCAAAGACAAAGTACAGATCAAAGAGCTTTGGAAAATCTTTTTAGAGCATGTAATGAAGAGATGGCCAATCTATCATTTTATGCTTTCTTTGAAAACTAATTTAATAGGTTTTCCAATACACATGCTATTAGCTTATTTTAATGTGTATTATTTAATGCCCAAGTTTGTCTATACCCAAAAGTATTTACTCTATTCCCTAACAATTTTGGGTTCATTGCTTGTGATGTTGCTCGTAAAATTTAATTTGACTTATTATCTCGTTAGCGATGACGTAATGCCAGAGGCTGCAGGTGAAACCAATACACTTACATTCGCCTATTCCGTTACCACTATGATAGGTGAGGTGTATGTAATTTCTTTTTTTACCGCTATTAAGCTGACTATTGATTGGCTCCGGGAAAGTAGTAAGCTGCATGATTTGGAACGAAGGCAATTAAAAACCGAACTGCGATTTTTACGCTCACAAGTATCTCCACATTTTTTCTTCAATACTTTGAACAATATTTATTCGCTAACTTTAGAAAAGTCGGACAAAGCACCAGAGGTTATTTTAAAGCTTTCTGAATTAATGCGTTACCTCCTATATGCCACCAAAAAAAGAAGACAGGACTTAACAAATGAAATAGAGTGTATTCAGAATTATATTGATTTGGAAAGGATACGGTTTGATGATTCCTTGAAAATTGATGTGCACATTTCTGGAAATCTTAACAGGTGTACTATAGCACCTATGCTATTAGTACCTTTAGTAGAGAATTGTTTTAAACATGGAGCCAGTAAAAATATTGGTCAAATGCGGATTAATATAAACCTTAAGGTGGTCAATGGGTTTATGACCTTTAAAATATCGAATAATATACCAAATGCCGATAGAGCAACGGATTTTCCAACGAGATCGGGCGGAATTGGACTTTCTAACGTAAAGAAACGTCTGGAACTGGGGTATGATGATGGTGATTATGATTTATCAATTTTTGAAGAAAATGAAATGTTCAATGTAATACTTAAGCTTAAAGTTGTATGAATTTAAAAGCAATCGCGGTAGACGATGAACCATTGGCTATCAACGTATTAAGAAATTATATTTTGCAAGTAAAGGAATTAGAGTTGGTCAACACTTTTTCTAATGCTATGGATGCTTCTTCGTTTTTACGCGATAATGAGGTAGATATTATGTTTTTGGATATCAACATGCCTTACTTAGATGGCTTGGAATTCCTTAGCACTTTGCATAAGAAACCTTTCGTAATTATGACTACCGCTCATGAAGAACATGCTTTGAAGAGTTTTGAATTGGAGGCTATTGACTATTTGGTTAAACCCATTTCTTTACCTAGATTCTTAAAATCTATAGACCGTATTATTGGTCTGAAACAAGGCGCTTTAAAATCACCCGACAATAACAAAAAGGAAAAACCTAGTATTTTTGTTAAGGTTGATAAAAAAAAGCTCCAAAAGGTATATTTGGATGAAATTATGGTTGTGGAAAGTTTAAAGGACTATATTAGAATAATTACTCCTACTGCAAAGTTCATAATCCATAGAACGCTAAGTAGCTTTACGGATGAACTACCGTCAGCACAGTTTTTAAGGATACATCGTTCCTATACAATAGCAATAGACAAGGTAAGTGTTGTTGAGGGTAATAGTGTTGAGATAGGTGGTATTAGGTATACCATAGGTAGAAGTTATTTAGCCAATGCAAAAAGTAGAATAATACCAAGTTATAATGCAGAATAAAGTAATCAAATTAAAAAGTAAGGTTCCTTTTTATTTTCTAACCCTTTTTGTTGTATCTGGGTTAATCATTAGTTGTGCTGATGCAAAACCAAAGCCTGAGACCATAACCAGACCGCCAAATGTTATACTTATTTTCACGGATGACCAAGGCTATAATGATGTAGGTATTTTTGGTGCTGATGATATTGCTACACCTAATTTGGATCAAATGGCAAAGGGCGGTGCAATACTTACGAGCTATTACTCGGCACAAGCGGTATGTTCGGCGTCAAGAGCGGGAATTTTAACAGGTTGTTACCCTAACCGCATAGGTATACATAATGCTTTGGGCCCTGGTAATACCCATGGAATAAATTCTTCGGAAACTACTTTGGCCGAAATGCTAAAAGCAAAGGGTTACGCTACAGCAATTTTTGGGAAATGGCATCTGGGGCATCATAAAAAGTTCTTGCCTACAAGACACGGTTTCGATGAGTGGTTTGGTATTCCGTACTCTAATGATATGTGGCCCTATCACCCACAACAAGGACCTATTTTTAACTTTCCAGACCTGCCCTTATATGAGGATGAGATGGTTATAGACACGTTGAGGGAACAATCGCAATTAACCACACAGATTACGGAGCGGAGTGTTGACTTTATTAAAAAGAATAAGGATAATCCATTCTTTTTGTATGTTCCACACCCGCAACCACATGTACCCTTATTTGTTTCGGATAAATTTAAAGGTAAATCTAACAGAGGTTTATATGGAGATGTGATTATGGAAATAGATTGGTCCGTTGGTCAAATAATGAATGAATTAAGAGCTAATGGAGCTAGTTTAATGG
>CAKZLA010000497.1 GCA_937124525.1 uncultured Desulfobacterium sp. | reverse complement strand
ATGGAAAGAATTACATCCCCCTGTACGGCCAGCTGGATGAGTTCAATGTCCCGGATATTTCTTTCATCTGCGTCCAGCAGAATTTTCATCAATGTTCTGGGAGTTGCCGGTCCTGTACCGATGAAAATGGTCATACCGGGCTTGATCATGGAAAAAACAGTTGCCGGAGACACCAGCTGTGATTTCCAGTTTTTCTTATTTGGCACAGACATGAAGGGCTCCTTGTTGCTATATCCGGGAACGCGGACGTCTCATCCGCATATCCGCAAGAATTGTAATAATGCAGAATACACGTCTGCGCTCCCAGGGGGGCAGTGCTCTGGAAAGTGTAAAGCGAAAATGAAGCATGCCAGATTCTGAAATGATATATAAAATAACTCAACTTTCGGTGTTGATTGATTTGTGGGGGTCAGGCTTGCATTATTGCGCTTTTTACCCTTTAAAATTAGGTGCTTTTTGATAAAAAATACAATAAAACAAGCCTGACCCCGTTATTCAAAGCTTAAGTCCGAAAGTTGAGTTCTTAATGTGTGTTCTTCATATATGCCCTAAAGTACTTGGCATTTTTCATTTTCCGGCTTACATTTCAGGAGAGAAAGTTTTGTAAGTTACGTTCTGCGGTGCTTAAATGCCTTTTTAGTATTTCCTGTGCATTGATTATATTTTTTGCTTTGAATGCCGCCAGCAAATCCCAGTGATCTTTCTGGGAGATGTCAGAGCCTGCCAGGGTATCGTAGTAGATGAGCAGAAACCGGGAGACATTGTTGTGCAAGGTGTGGACAGTGCTCACAACCAGGGGCATCTGTGATGACTGGTAAAGGGTTTTATGGAATTCCCAGTTTAGATCGCTCCATTGATTCTTATCATTTTCATTGTCAATGATTTCAAGGACACTCTGGGCTCGGATGAGATCCCGTACAGGGATGAGGGGAATGGCATTTTCTATGGCCAGGTTTTCCAATGCAATGCGCATGAGGAAAATTTCCTTGATTTCAGCCGGAGATAGACCGGACACCACGGCCCCGCGGTTGGGCATGAATTGAACCAGTCCTTCTGATTTCAGTTGAACCAGGGCTTCCCTCAGGGGGATTTTACTGACCTTGAGTTTTTTAGCAATCTGGTCCTGGCGAAGGGGTTGATTCACCTTATATTCACCCTGGAAGATGGCCTCTCTCAAGCTGTCTGCAATAAATTCAGATGTGTTGCCTGCTTGTCTGGTCCGGCTTGACCGTTTCTCATTCATGGATTGGAATATTATAACTGTATACCTTTTTTGTCAACATTCATTCAGCAATTTCAATGTGGATTTAAAAGGTATGGATGCTGGTGAAAGGAACGAAAAAAGGAATGCGTCGCCCCGGCTGGATTTGTTTCACAAGTACATCATGGCGGGTCCATTGGGCTGTGAGTTCCACGGAATCCATCTGGATAACCACATCATAGAAAAATCCCCTGGAGATCAGTCGGGTGACCACCCCTTCCATGGCGCAACAGGTATCCCTGGCCCCACGATTATCCGTGAGAATTTCTTCAGGCCTCAGGGCCATGTGTCCATGTTCTGCCCGTGGACGATTGCCATTGTGCTGGACCATGGAGGCCAGGGCCGGTGATGCTGCGGGCAGGGTGTAAATGTTTTTCATGCCGGTGAACCGGGCGGTGAACGGCGAGTTGGGTTGTTCAAACAGCTCCTTGATTGTGCCGGTCTGTTCAATGACACCGTTTTTGATGATGGCACCGTTGCTGGCCAGGAACAGCACATCGGAAAAATTGTGGGACACCATGACAAAGGTGGTGGAAAACTCCTGCTGAAGGGATTTGAGCAGATGTTTCAGATCATCCTGGAGCATGGGGTCAAGGGCGGACAAGGGTTCATCCAGAAGCAGTATGCCCGGATTCAGGATCAGGGCCCGGGCCAGGGCAGTTCGTTGTTTTTCTCCACCACTTAAGGTGCTCGGGTGTCGGGTCAGAAGGTGGGACAAGTTCATTTGATCCACCAATAGATCCAAGCGCTGTGACACCCTGGATGGGGAAATATCATGGTACCGGACTCCATAGAGGATATTTTGTTTCACGGTCATGTGGGGAAACAACGCAAAATCCTGATACACAATGCCCATGTTTCTTTTTTCCGGGGGAAGGGCGTTGATATCTTTATCATCTACGGAAATAGTGCCGGAGGTGATGGGCATTAACCCCATGATGGCTTCTAAAAGTAAAGATTTCCCAGAGCCTGTGGGACCCAGGACGGCAAAAAAATCATTGGTGGGAATGGAAAGATCAATGTGCTTCAGGGAAAAGGTTGGCAGATCCAGGCATACATCAGAAAGTGTGATCATCTGTCCCGCCTTTCCCGGGATAGGAGGCGCAGGGTGATAAAAAGCAGCAAGGAGATGAGGATGAGCCAGAAGGCCACGCATTGTGAATATTTCAGACCATATGCGGTGAAGCGTTCGTAAATGAGCACCGGAGCCGTCATGGGGTGATAGGCCACAATGACAACGGCTCCGAATTCACTGATGGCCCGGGCCGTACACATCACCGCCCCCAATATCATGTGGCGCCACACCATGGGAAAGGTGACCCTAAAAAAAGTGGCACCCATGCCCGCGCCCAGACTGCGGGAGGCATTTTCCAGGCGCACGGGAATATTTTCAAATCCGGATTTCACGGTGTTGACGTAAAAAGGGGCTCCCACAAAGGTGAGCACCATGACAATGCCGGTGATGGAGCCCATGATCTCCACATTAAACATTGCCAGGAGCTTTCCCGGCAGTGTATTTCGCCCAAACAGGCTTAAAATGGCAATGCCGATGACCGGGTGGGGAATCATGATGGGCAGATCCACCAACCCTTCAATGATGTTTTTGCCTTTAAAGGATTTTCGGGCCAGAAGATAAGCAAGGGGGGTGCCAAATAAAATGGCCATAAGGGTGGCCATGAGGGCGGTGAAAAGGCTTCGTCCTAGAGCATCCTGAACGGTCTTTTCCTTGATGGTGAAGATGAGATCCGCGATTTCTGGGGTGGTAATCATCCTGCCCAGTGGCAGGATGATCAAAAGAACCAGGGGAATGCTTAAAAGGATGGATAAAAACCAGAAAGACTCCGACCCCCTGGCATGGGAAGGCAATTTCAATAACAACTTAATTTTTGACCTCGACAAGTCCCTGCAATGATCCCGGCAGGCTGGTCTTGATATCATCGGTGGTTACCCGTGCAGGAACAAAGGGGGGTTGCCCCATATCCTTAAGGATTTTGAGTCCACCGTCCGGGGAGAGCAGGTAATTAAGAAAGGCCTCGGCAGCTTCGGGGTTGGCACAGGATTTGATCATGCTGATGCCGTAGGTGCAGGATTTTCCTTTTTTGGTTTTCCAGGTCCCTGGTTTTTTACCGGTGACCTTTACCTCTGCCTGCTCGTAGAAAGGATCATATTTATAGTTGCCAAGATTGATGTGATCGTTGAGTTTTACATATTTCAGCCCATGCTGCACGGCCACGGAAAGATATTCCCAGGCATAGTCCATATTCCCGGTTTTCAATAGATTCACCAGCTCTACGGATTTGGGGCGGACATTTTTCATGGGACGGTTGGCAAGGAGCTTTTCGTAAAGCCCTGGGATATTGTAGAATTTTTCCGCCAACTGCAATACCATGAGACTTCTATATCCGCAGGGGTCCAGGTTGGGATCGGAATGGCCCCAGACCACCCCTTTTTTCCTGAGAATTTCGTGCCAGTTATCCGCTGAAACGGTGTCGCTGTGTTTGCTTTGATCTGTGTAGCACAATACCAACTGGTTGGTGGCAAAGCGGATGTTCCAATCGGCAAAATCCGGCATGAGGGTGTTGTCTATGACCTTATAATCAGCGGATGCCATAATGTCTGCTGATTTTCCCACCTCTGAAATGAGCCGTGCCATTTTGGTGCTGCCGCCTGCTTCCCGGAGAACGTCAATCCCGGGAAATTGGGTTTCAAAGGCTTTTTCCATGGCGGCAAAGGGAACAGAGAGGCTGCCAGCATGGAAAATAATCAATTTGCCGTTGGGAGCGGCATAAAGAGAGGCTGCCTGGAGTACCAACAGCAGGGAAAGAGCTATTTTAAAAAATACTGAGTTGATGGAACGTTTTGATTTCATTGGAATCCCCTTTGATTCACCATGTTATTACGAGCGTTAACGCCATATTACTATAGGTCTAAATATCTCAAGAGTTATAAGTTCTCATAAATTGCTGAAATTATTAGACCTTAATAAAGGTGTTTTCAAAAATCAGGGCTAAGGATTTCAATGGGCTATCTAAACCCAAACCAAGTCATGAAGAGAACTTATGACTGACGAGTGAATATGAGTAAATACTCAATTGTTTAATGGTCGTATGGATTAAAGTCAAGAATGTTTTTTGACTCTAACGGTTTTTGAAAAAAGAATTACACATATTAACTATAATAAACTTTCAAAAAAAGAGGAGAGAACCCGTTTTTGCGGCTTATGGCATTCTTTATTTTCAGGGGCGCATTCCCATTTTTCCGGCATCATCATACAATTCTATGGAGCTGATTTCCGGGTAAGTCCCTTAAAGGCCCACCCTTGTTCCCAGTCCCATGGTTTTTGCCTTTTCAAGGATAAGGCTGGCCAAGGCAAGGTCCTGAACAGCATTGCCCACGGATTTAAAAAAGGTGATGTCATTGGGGGTCAACCTTCCCGGTTTTTTACCCGGCACCAATTCCCCCAGTTCTGCAATTATATGGTCTTTGGTGATAATACCTGCGGTGATGGGCTGGATCAGATCCCCGGCTTCGGCGCAGCACCCGGCTTTTTGATCCACAAAAACCCGGGCCCGTTTCACCGTTTCTGAAGGCACTTCACACATGTCTGGCCGATAGGACCCCACGCCATTGATGTGGGTGCCCGGTGTGATCATGGCATCTTTAAGCACCGGCGTTAAGGAGGTGGTGGCCGTACAGACCACCTGGGACTCGGACAGGGCGACGGCAGGTTCCGTCACGGAGACCTCAATGGACAATTTCTCCGCCATCTGTTTTGCAAACAGGCGGGCATTCTGACTGGACCGACTGATGAGATAGGCCGTTTTAATGGGCCTCACCGCGCATACCGCCTCTAACTGGGTTCGTCCCTGGATACCGGCACCGATGATGGTGACGGTGTGGGCATTTTCAAGGGCCAGGAGATCCGTTGCCAGGCCACTGGCGGCCCCGGTGCGTATGGCTGTTAAAATTTCTCCGTCCATGATTGCCAGGGGTTTTCCGGTCTCGGCATCCAGTATCTGTACCATGGCATGGATCAATGGCAGGTTGTTCTGGGGATTTTTTTCAAAAACAGTAACAGTTTTAAGACCGATGTGGCGGTTTTGGGGAAGGTACACCGGCATAAACAACGCGGTTCCCCGGGCCTCCGGGATGGGCATTTGCGTTCTTAACGGAACCTGGGCCTCATGGGACGATAATTGGGTAAACGCCCCTTTCATGGCCTCAATGGCCGATGGCATATCAAGACAGAGTGCTACTTCCTTTGCCGACAGAATTAAAATTTCATTTGGGCTCAAATTACGCTCCTTTTGCGGTGATGGAATGAAAAAAATGTTTGTCTAAGATATCAGAAAAAAGAGGGACAGGCCACGGTTTCTCTGCTATGGTCGAAAAAATTGGGGTTTGTCCCCAATTAATTTCAAGGGCTTTATTGGGGACGTTTTAAAACCGGTATGTATTCATGAGAATTGATCGACTCAGGACAATAAAGCTCTTGCCTTCTGTCTTTCAGGAAAAAGAGTTTACTCTTGTTTGTACGTCTCTTTACCAGGGTTGCAAGGTCCAGGTCGTGATAGATGATGGCGTCTTTGTCATCAACGCACGAATTAAGCAACAGGGCCGTGCCGGGGTCCCATATGCCCATGCCTGACCCGTACGCCCTGGTACCGTTTTGGCCCAGGTGGTTGCAGGCGGCAACATAGAGGGTGTTGTCGTAGGCCCTTGCCCCAAGATAGCGATTCCAGACGGCGATGCGCCGCTCCCCTCCCAGGGGGGAGGCGTGGGGAGAAAAGAGAATCTGGGCACCCTTCAGGGAATAAACAGCGGCGATCTCAGGGAAATGCATGTCATAACAGATGCCGATGGCAAAGGACACCCCGTTTCCATGGGCATCTTTTGCATGGAAGACCGGAAGGGCGTTGCCTTTGGCGAAGAGGGCTCTTTCGTTGCTGCCCGGGTGGGTTTGCCGGTAGGTTTCCACCCGGCCGTCGGGAAAAGCCACGATCTGGGTGATATAGAGCTGGTCCTCCGCTTTTTCGATGAGTCCTGCAAGGATGATGATCTCAAGGGTTTGGGAAAACGTTGAGATCATGGTGGATGACTTTCCAGGGATGGTTTCGGCCAGGGGAAGTGGATGGTTCCTTTCATATCCGGTGATGGATAATTCCGGAAAGCAGATGATTTCAGCCCTGTTTTGGGCGGCCTTTGTTGCGAAGGCCTCTATTTTTTTCAGGTTCTTTTCTTTGCCCCGGGTTGCATCCATCTGGACAAGGGCGATTCTGAAGCGCTCCATCTCAAATGCATGGGCGTTGGTGCAGCTCTGTCCGGGTAGTACCAGTGCAATGGCAACCACTAAACAGGTAAGCATTACTCTTTTCATAATCAATCTCCAGATCAGTTCGGCAAAGCTTCCAGAAAAGCATTCAACGCCACCGTATCAACATCAGACAATGGCTCCATGGAGACATATTCCTGAAGGTGGAAGCGTTGGAATAAGTATTCACAGTTTAAGTTTTGCCTTTTTACCGGTAAGAGCTCCCCCTGGAGAACCGGTTGGCATAAACCGAAAGAGGAAAAACGGAGGAGGCCTTGCACCTCCTTCGTCATAAAATTAGAGATTCTTTCTTTTCAAGGCAATGGATATACAGATTGCTGCCCCGCCCCAGGTAATAATCAAGCCGAACAGCATCATTATAATAGCTGATGTTTCCATATTAATTTTCCTTTCCCTAACGGTTTGATTCAGCAGGGCTACCTGTTGAGCCGGAGCTCACTAATGTGGTTGTCTGGAGAAGAAATCCAATCACGGCAACCATAACCACAAGGAACCACCCAAAATAAAAGAGAGCATCCACAGGATAGCCTTCATATCCGGTACGGATATCTCCAACCAGGTTGGCAATGCTCATGTAACCAAGAACCAGGGGAGTAATAAATTTCAGACAGAACAACCACCAGTTACCCACGGCAAAATCCGAGGTTTGATTGATGTGCGCCTGGAAAGCTTCAAGTTTACAGACCCAGGACAAAAAGATGATTTCCACAAGGCCTGCCGCAAGGACACCAAAGTTGTTGATAAAGTGATCCACGATATCAAGGATGTAAAGCCCACTGTTGGTGGCAAAGATTGTTCCGGCAAACAGGCCGACAATGCAATAAATTGTCACGGCTTTTTTTCTGTTCAGATCAAATTTACCCATGAGGGATGCCACGCAGGTCTCACATATGGAAATATGAGAGCTCAGGCCTGCAAATATCAGGGCCATGAAAAAAAGTGTTCCGAACAATGCTGGATTTGGAAGATAGTTGATGGCCTTGGGAATGGTCACAAATGCAAGCCCCACACCGGATTTAACTACCTTATCAACGCCAATCCCCTGATTCAACGCCATATTACCGAGAACGGAAAAAACCAATATACCGGAAATAATACTGAAGCCACAGTTAACAAAGGCTGTTATAAAGGCGTTATTATTGATATCTGAATCCTTGGGAAGATAACTTGAATAGGTAAGCATAATGGCAAAACCGATGCTCAAGGAATAGAAGAGCTGACCATAGGCTGCTATCCAGACATCAATATTGAGAAGGGCCTTAAAATCGGGCTTGAACATCCAGTTGATCCCCTCAAGGGAACCTGGCAGGGTAACAGCCCTGACCGTGATAATGATGACCATAACAAATAAGAGGGGCATGAATATCTTGCTGGCGGTTTCAATCCCCTTTTTTACACCCTTGAAGAGCACAAACCAACAGATACTCCAGGCTGCAACAACAGATGCAAATATGGGCCATCGGATGCCGCCCACATCAAGGGGGCCATCGGAAAGAGCTAAAAATTCTTTAAAAAAGAAATCACCTGTCTCAGGTCCCCAGCCCTGGTTAAAGGCAAGAAAAAAATAGGAAATCGACCATCCCACAACTGCGACATAGTAGATGGAGATGATAAAGGAGATAAGCACCTGCCACCATCCCAGCCACTCCCAGCGTTTAGACAATTTTGCAAAAATCTGGGGAGCAGACCCCCGATATTTATGACCCGCTCCAAATTCAAGGATCAGAAATGGAATTCCCGCAGTAAGCATTGCAAAGAGGTAGGGTACAAAAAAAGCTCCCCCTCCGTTTTCATAGGCCACATAGGGAAAACGCCAGATGTTACCAAGTCCTATGGCAGAGCCGATGGCTGCCAGCACAAAACCTGCCCGTGTTCCCCATTGTTCTCGTTGTTGCATATATATCTCCTATTCTTCACATACACTCAATAAAACTGTGTTGTGTATAGGATTTTTTTATGGAAGTCAAAATTTAATTGCATGTGTGTGCCTTCTTTTTTTGTTTATATGAAACTCCGTCCAATGATTTGTAATAACTGGAATTTCAATATTCGTTGTGGGCAGGTCATATCCCCAATACGGTTTGCCCGTGGCAGTTAGATGAAAGTCCCACCAAAATGCTTGAATCTTTCGGTATCAAGTCATGTAACCGGCACTATAAGTAAGTAAATATGACTGAGTGTAACTGAAGATTATGACACTTCCGATTATGGAAATGGTGAAGATGTTGATACTGTAACCCTGCCGCAGGCCCTGGAGTTTTAACTGTTGAACCAATTCTTATGAAGCGATGATCTGATCTCCACGGTGAGATAGAGATTACCCCTTGCGCCATCCAAACCCGCTCTGCCCATTCCGGTCAAGCGAAGACGACTACCGTTTTTCACCCCGGCTGGCACCGAAATCCGGTATAGGCGTTTATAGAATCCCCAGGGAATGTTGACCAGCTTGCTGGTACCGGTGTGGGCCTCCACCGGGGTAATCAGGATTTTGCCATTGAGATCAAGTGAATTATCAGTACCTGGGCTGGGCTGAATGATCTGCAAGCTGGGACTCTTCTTCCGGGCCGTGATGGATTTAAGCTTGTCATCGGCCCCGGCCCTGGGAAGTTTGGCGCCAAGCTTCACCATCACGATACCGGCAATAAATCCCCCCACATGGGCCCACCAGGCAATCCCCGATGCTGCATCACTTCCGGTGGCGTTGTAAAACTGCATGATAAACCAGACACCAAGAAAGAGAAATGCCGGAATTTCAATAAACCAAGGGATAATAATAATGGGAATCAAAGTGAGAATCTTAGATGATGGATAAAGAATAAAATAGGCCCCCATAACCCCGGCAATGGCACCACTGGCTCCGATGGTGGGAACCGTTGACACGGGATTTAACATAAAGTGGAGCAGGACTGAAGCAATGCCACTCAAAAGATAAAATCCAGCAAACCGCAATGAGCCCAAATGCTCCTCCACATTATCCCCAAAAATATAGAGAAACCAAATATTACCCAGGAGATGCCACAGCCCGCCATGGATAAACATATAGGATAGGATGGAGATGAACTTATTGGAAAAGGAGAAGTATGCCGCCACCTGGGACAGGGTAAATTTGGCAGGAACCAAACCGTAGAGGTAAAAAAATGATTCAACTTCCGGTCCCATGGTCACTTGGGAGAGATAGACAATGGTGTTGATGGCTATGATTGTGTAAGTCACCACGGGAATGGTACGTGATGGAATGGTATCTCGAATCGGTATCATGTCGTCCCTTTCTCATATTTATCTACTTTTTTTCCACTTTTCGCCAAGGAGTTCCCTTCTGATTCTCTGATATCCTTAAAAAATATTGATTTATTAATTTTACAGGCGCATAATTTTTTTGTAAAGGACCTGAGGGTTTAATGGATATCTGAAAAGGCAAGGACTCAAAGTAAATATGTATACAGAAGACGTTGATACCATCATCATTGGGGGCGGCCTTAGCGGGATTTATGCTGCTTTTCTATTGGCGGCAAAGAAAAAATCCTTTGTTTTGCTTGAAGCCCGCTCCCGTGTGGGGGGTAGAATTTTAAGCCCGGAGCATCAAGGCTTTTTTGCTGATCTGGGACCATCCTGGTATTGGCCCAGGATCAACCCTAAGGTAAAAGCTCTTATACAAACACTGGGCCTTAAAGGATATCCCCAGTTTGAAACAGGCCTGGCCCGATTCCAGGCCAAGGATGGTCATGTTGAAACCATTGCAGGCTATCCCATGGACCCGCCTGGATGGCGACTCACCGGTGGTATGGTCTCTCTTGTCAATGGGCTTTGCGCCCGGATTCCCAAAGATGTCATCCGGCTGAATCATCCGGTCTGCGAAATCCAACGACTGGATAATGGTGTTCACGTCATAGTGGGACGTCATGACCAGCAACCCAAGTGCTTGCTGAAGGCATCCAACATCATTCTGGCTTTGCCGCCCCGGCTTGCTGCCAGCTCCATTTTGTTTACACCTGATTTATCCCACAATCTTACCCAGGCAATGTTAAAATCAAGCACCTGGATGGCAGGACAGGCAAAATTCTTTGCCCTGTATGATAAGGCGGATTGGCAAAAGATCGACCTTTCCGGCCAGGGATTCAGCCTGTGTGGCCCCCTGGGGGAGATCCATGACGGATCCGGTGAGGCGAACAGCCCCAACGGGCTGACGGGATTTGTCGGCATCCCGGCATTGCGGCGTAAAAATAGAGACGACATGATCCAGGCCATCCTCACCCAGCTTACCCTTCTTTACGGTCAGGGGGCCGGACAGCCTCTCAACATCTATTATCAGGATTGGGCAAGGGAAGAATTTACAGCCACTGAATATGACCAGCGGGCTGTCCACAATCATCCCGAATACCAGCCGCCTTGCGGAAAAACAAGCATCTGGGATGGCACCTTTCACTTTGCCGGCACAGAAACCGCAGACCATTTGGGCGGTTACCTTGAAGGCGCATTGTCCAGTGCTGAACGGGCTGTTTTAACAACAATCGAATAAGAGCGAACAACCTCTCTTATTCGATGCCGAGAATCTTCTTCATCCATTTTTGCTGGCGAGGGGTTCAGGAAGTTTTTCTTTGCTTTCTGCCGTCTCTTTTACTACATCGGCAACTAAATTTCGGATACCTTTTAAAGCAGATTCAGGCTCTTCAGCCAGCCAGCTTAAACTTGGGAACTTCTGCACACAGGCCTGCATATTCATCGTCGTCTGCTGACCAAGTTATCCGGCATGGCGGCAAACTATTTAATGCCCCCCATGCACAGGTACTTGATTTCAAGGTAATCATCCAGGCCGTATTTGGAGCCTTCCCGGCCGTTTCCCGATGCTTTTATGCCGCCGAAGGGGGCAGATTCATTGGAGACAATTCCCTCGTTGATGCCCACGATGCCGTATTCCAGGGCTTCGGCTACCCGCCAGATTCGGCCGATGTCCCGGGCGTAGAAATAACTGGCCAGGCCGAACTCCGTGTCATTGGCCATGGCAATGGCCTCTTTTTCGGTATCAAATTTCAAGATGGGGGCCACAGGGCCAAAAATCTCCTCTTTGCAGACTTTCATGTCCTGGGTAACATTTGTGAGAATAGTGGGTTCGTAAAAATGATCCCCCAGGCCGGAACGCTTTCCACCCAGCACCGCCGTTGCCCCTTTTTCCATGGCATCTGCCACCATGGCTTCCACGTCAGCCACGGCACTGGCCGTGATCATGGGGCCGATGATCACCCCTGCCTGGGTTCCCGGCCCCATTTTCATCTGTTGTACCGCTGCGGCCAGTTTTTCCACAAATTCATTATACCTCCCGGACTGGACCATGATTCGGTTGGCGCAGACACAGGTCTGGCCTGCATTGCGGTATTTGCTGGCTATGGCACCTGCCACTGCCGCGTCAAGGTCGGCATCGTCAAATACAATAAATGGGGCATTGCCACCCAGCTCCATGGAGGTCTTCTTGACCGTTGGGGCACAAGCCTGGATTAGCTTGGCCCCCACCTTTGTGGAACCGGTAAAGGTCAGTTTGCGCACCAGTGGATTGGCGGTCAGCTCGTCCCCGATGGCACGGGTGGCACCGACCACCACATTAATGACTCCTGTAGGAATGCCAGCCCGGTCAGCCAGTTCGGCCAGGGCAAGGGCCGACAACGGGGTAGCTGTGGCAGGTTTGCAGACCACGGTGCATCCGGCAGCCAGGGCCGGAGCTATCTTCCGGGTGAGCATGGCATTGGGAAAGTTCCACGGAGTGATACAGGCCACCACACCCACTGGCTGCTTTATACAGACAATGCGTTTGTCTTTGGTGGGCCCGGGAATGGTATCCCCGTAAATACGGCGGGCCTCTTCTGCAAACCAGCGGATATAGCTGGCCCCGTATCGAATTTCACCGGCTGCCTCGGCAAGGGGCTTGCCCTGCTCGGCCGTAAGCAGTTGAGCCAGATCATCCAGATTCTCCATAACCTGATCGTACCAAGCCATCAGAAAATCAGCCTTCTGGAGGGCGGTGTATTTTTGCCAACGGCTTAAGGCGGCGCTTGCCGCATCAATGGCCCTGCGGGTTTCCGCAGTCCCGCATTTGGACACCCTGGTAATGACGGTGCCGGTGGCCGGGTCGTCAACATCAATCAAACTGTTGTCGTCGCTGTTGATCCATTGCCCGTCAACATAGCTTTCGGTTTTCAAAAGACGTTTATCTTTCAGTTTAAGCATCTACTTTTTTTACTCCTATCTTCTTTTTGGGGAGGTGTCACCTCCTTGGTAAAGACTATTCCTTGACATAAGGGGGCCAGGTATAGCCCGGCATTGTATGCCGAAGTCGTGGACGACCCGTAAAAAAGGCCTGCATCCGTAAAGCGGGCCTCCGAATGGAGGAGCAGGTTCCGTCCACGAGCTGGCTTCTGTTTTAAACCATCTGTCAGTTCAGATCATGGCTCACTTGGACGAAAAATTTGATGTCCCGCTTGGCCAGTTCATCGAAATACATCTGGGGATCAATGACCGACTCACCGGAGAAGAACCCTTTTTCCTTTATCTTACCTCCACCCAAGAGACGCGTAGTCACGGCACCGGGATACCCAACGGTAAAGGGGCCACAGGCCATGTTCCATTTGGGATAGGGATGAAGAATGGTTTCAACCTGATAAGTCAGTCGACGGCCATCTTTTTCACCGACGACGATTACTCGGATATCTTTATGATCGTCATGGGTCTGAGGCTCTGAGCGATCCAAGTATTCAACTGGTTTTTCAACCATGGAGATAAGCACGTCACGGGGAATCACCGGGTTGCCCTTGACATTGATGGGGGAGGTGGAACCAAAACCGATGTCCAGCAGAAAGCGCAGTTTCTCTTCGAAAAGTTTGGGCAGGGCCAGACGAAAACTCACATTCTTGATCCCTTTGTCGGCAAAGGCCAGCGGAATGGTTGCCACTTCTGAGTGAATCACGTTGTAAACGGTCTGGCGGCCGACCGGGTCGGCAAAATCAATTTCTTCTCCACCGGAAAAAGCCGGAAGTTCCAGCATCTCACCATCTTTGAATTCAAAATTATTGATTGTGAATTCGTCCAGGATTGTGTCCAGAGAATATTGAGGCACAATCTTGTTTCCTTTGATCAGGCGGTTAACAATACCGGAATAAATTTTCACCGTCTCCACTGTATCAAGGCGGTCGGCGGCGTATTTGGCCATCACATTAACCATGCCGGGAGCCACGCCCGAACCCACTATTCCTGTAATACCGGCCTTTTTGAACTCCTCGTGCCTGGTCAGCTGCTCTTTGGCCCAGTGGTAAAGGCCTCCAAGGTCGGTGTAGTTGGTGCGAGATGCGATACAGGCATCCATGACCGCCAGGTTTAATTTGTGGGTTGAGCAGTTGATGCAGGCATCATAATCCTTTAGGGCTTCGGACAGGGCCTTGGTGTCCAAAACATCAATGACCCTGGCCTCGACCTTTTCGGCGTGCACCAGTTTGACGCGTGCTTCCAGGGCCTCGGGCAGGGCATCTATCAACAGCAGTTTTTCCACGGATTCATCTTCTGCAAAATCATAAACAGCTCCCAGGGCTTGCCTTCCGGCACCGCCAACAACAGCTATTTTCATAAGTAGACTCCTTTTAATTGAAACTAATATTCAGTTTTATACTTCGGTTATTCATCCTTTTGCTACGGGTATCCATTCCGCAGCGCTACGGGAATTCAGCCATTGCAACTGGTATGCCAGACATGGCAAACAGCACTAACCCTTAGTAAGATAAAAAACATTTTTATTGTTTGAATATGATATTGATGAGAATATCCCCAACATTTGTAATGTCAGAGAAAATTTGTTCAGGCCCTTGGAAATAGGCGCCAGTAGAGAGAATAACAGATCCGTAGGCTGCGGGTGTGTTCTTGTTCAACGACTGGTGCTGTCCGAAATGGACGGCAGATGGAACTCTATATATGAGGTATGCCTTACGTCGAATTAAGGAATCTGCTTCGTTGACAATTACAATGGAGGGATTAAATCGATACAAATATGAATCAGTTGTTTTTTGGACTCAATCCGTATTTTTTTAATCTTCTGACAATTGTGGGCTGACTGACCTCCAGATGTGTCGCTATTTTACGCGTGGAGGAAAAAAGTGAAGATGCCCGATGCAGGATTTCCCTTTCCACCGCTTCCAATTGCGCGGTCAGGCCATGGACTGCTTCAGTGTCGTTCCCCACCTTCCCCGGCAACAGGATGCCGGGGGACTGCGACTCGCTGTTGTCTTCGTGAAGGGCTCCCTGGGGTTCATCGTCCTCTCCCATCACGACTAAACGGCGAATTAAGTTCTGTAGTTCGCGGACATTTCCTTCAAAGGGATGGGATTGGAGAAACTTGAGGCTGCTGTAGGAAAGGTGCCTGTTAAGGTTAAATTCCTTGTTGTATTTTTTCAGAAAGTTGTCTGCCAGCGTAAGAATGTCTTCCGGCCTTTCACGTAATGGTGGAATATTAATAATAAAGCTGTTCAGGCGGTAGTATAAATCCCCCCGGAAAGACTTTTCTTCAACTTTCGTTTTCAGGTCGTGGTTGGTAGCGGCAACAATAAGACAGTCAACCCGGTGGGTTTGGGTACCGCCTACACGCCTGACCATATGATCGTCAAGATATTTTAACAGTTTTGCCTGGACTGAGATGGGCATATCACCGATTTCATCGAGAAACAACACACCTTCATTGGCCAGCTCCAGTAGACCTGCTTTCCCCTGTTGTCGGGCACCGGTAAAGGCCCCGCGTTCGTAGCCGAACAGTTCGGCTTCCAGCAGGGTCTCGGGAAGCGCAGCACAGTTAATTTGGATGAATGACTTTTTGGAACGGTTGCTGTTTTTGTGGATAAATTTGGCAAGCATTCCTTTACCAACCCCGGACTCCCCAAGAATCAGGATATTGGAGGCATCCATCTTGGCCAGCTTAAACGCGATGTGCAGGACCTGAATCATCTTGTCGTTATCAGCCACGATTTCCTGGTCTTTGAGCTGCAGCATATCGATCTCGGCAAGTCGGTCCTCCAACTTTTTTGCCTTCATACGGGTCCGCTCCAACTCTTCATTAAGCGCATTCAAATAGGTCATATCTCTTCCGTTACTGACGACCATGGAGATATTTCCACTCTCGTCAAACACCGGGGTTGATGTCATCAGTACATATTTTTTCGTACGTTTAATATGCTGAAGGACACTGATTTTCCGGCCTGTTTTGATAACCTCGGGAGTCACGTTTCGATCGACAATTCCTCTCTTTTCCATGATTGACACGTTTTGTCCGACCACCTCTTCGGCCCGGATACCGTTAAGTCTCTCTGAGGCCTTGTTGACGGTGATAACTGTGCCATTACCGTCGCAGACCCAGATGCCGTCAGAACTATTATCCACTATGGCGCTCAACTGCTGGTTCAACCGTTTGTAAGCGTCTAATTGTCTGGAGGTTTCTTCCATGCGCTCGACTTCGTCTATATTAAGTACCGCGCCGGTAACCTTTCCATCGATTTTCATGCAGGTCACTTGGAGCCTGATATCAGCATGCTGTCCTTCAAATTGCCTTTTTTCTATTTGCGGTTCGCCGCTTTCCAGACAATGCTTCACAAGCTTACCGATCAACGGCAGGCAGCTGTCGACAATGTCCCCCGGATTGAATTGGCCGAAAGGTTTGAGAATATTCTTTACACGGCGGTTCATCCATTGGATGCGACCTTCTGCGTCGGTGACGATGACCCCGCAATTCATGGACTCAAGAATCGGCTGGAAATTCAAATCATCGTTTTTAAGCATTACCACCATCAATCTCTCCCTTGGTTAAGCATTCAGAAAATTATTGTATTACGATACCATAATACAAATCAAGCCATTTGACAAACAAATCGATTCAACTCTGAATCGAATTCTTGCCAAAATTGTAATACTACAAAATAAGCAAACAAATATGAATCATACATGGGCGGGGATACAGACGTCAGATTCGGCGCAGGCGCTCAATGCAAGGTTAAAACATTTTTTTTGGCAAATGGTATTGATATTGCACGTATTTGATTTCCACGTACCTGATGTCTAAGTTCGAGATTGAAAAGCTGGCAAACAATGCTTGTAGGCAATAAGCTAAAAGCTATACGAGATCAGAAACAGACTATGTGAAATCTTTAGACCACTTGTCATGTGGGCACAAGACCTACATAGAGCTACATTATGACAATTCTGATAATTTATAATTTTGGGACAAAATATTTTTGGATAAAAATGGACAATTCACTGAGAAGTAAAATTATTGATCTAATCCAAGGAATGGTGGCGGCGGCAGAGGTTAAAACCTCGCTCAGGGCTCCACTGGTAGGATTCGCATCAGCACACGATCCGATTCTTGGCACATTAAAGACAAAAGTGGGGTCTCATCATCTTCATCCAACGGATCTGCTACCCGAAGCGCAGACCATTGTGGTCTTTTTTCTGCCCTTTGACCGTGATGTGGTCAAGGCAAGTCGGCGATGGGCCTATGTTGAACCGGTTTGGTCCCAGGCCTATGTGGAAACCAATGACCTGATCGAAACCATCAGTGCCGAGCTGAAACGGCAGATGACCACATGGGGTATCAAGGCAGTGGAACAAAGGCCTACGGATAATTTCAACCCCCGTGATCTGACGGCTGTGTGGTCCCATAAAAGTATGGCCTATATTGCGGGTCTGGGCAAATTCGGTCTTCATAAAATGCTGATCACACCGGCAGGTGTGGCTGGTCGATTTTGCAGCATGGTTATCTCTGCACATATTACCCCAACCCGTCGTCCGGATGAAGAGTATTGTCTCTATTTCAGAAACGGAACATGTCGGCGATGCGTTCTCAACTGCCCGGTGGGAGCCCTGACCGTTGACGGCCTTGACAAACAACGATGCTGGGCCCACCAGCAAAACAAGAGAGATCCTGAGCTGGAACGCGGGTGCGGAAAATGTGCCATCGGTCCCTGCGCCATCATCACCGATCTGGACACCTATTTGCACCGGGACATGCAACGCCTCAGTGGGGCATAGTTTGCCATGGCGGATACGTAAACCGGGCTACCCATTTAAGGCAGGACAGCCTTTAAAATCAAGCGTCTTGGCAGCCTGACGTTTAGGGGGGGCAAGACTGGTTATCCACATGAAAAGCCTTGAAAATATCCCGGCTTAAGTGGGTAGCCGTAAACTGCAAGCAAATTTAACAACAGGAGGCATCCATAAGGGGAGTCGTCCGAAATTAACTTAATTTTTACATATGAAAGGAATTGTAGCATGAAAAGAATCCTAACCTTTTTCAATCCCTCAATCTTGATTACCATTACTACAACGGCCCTGTTACTGACCGGGGGTTTGTGCAGTCAAGCATTTGCCAAGCCCGAAAAAGTCATCAAATTAGGCCACTGCGATACCCACATCGGCATCGTTGAAAGTCCCTATTTCGCCTATACTGAAACTTTTAAATCAATTGTTGAAGGCCGAACCGGCGGACGTATCGAAGTTCAGATTTTCCCCAATTCCCAGTTAGGGGATCTACGGTCCCAGATGGAGCAGACTGCCCGGGGAACCATGCAGGTCACCGCCGGTATGACAGTGGATCTGCTGGCTTCCTACGACCCCAACATCCAGGTGCTGGCCATTCCCTATACCTTTCAAAACACAGAAATAGGGCGGACGGTGCTTAACGGTGAATTTGGTGGCGAGCTGAGTGATTTTATCGCTAAGAAGAGCAAAATGCGCGTTATCTCCTGGTTGCCCACGGCCTTCCGTAATTTCAGCAATAGCGTACGGCCCATCCGAACACCTGAGGACATGAAAGGGCTGCGAATAAGGACCATGCAGGTTCCCATTCACATGACCATGGTTAAGGAGCTGGGAGCCAATCCCACACCCATTCCCTGGGAAGAGCTTTACTCAGCGCTTCAGACCGGAGTTGTTGACGGCGAGGAGAACCCTCCGTACTCCATAGTCATGGCCAAGCTCTACGAAGTCCAGAAGTACTACACCCTGGACAATCATCTGCTCAACATTGCCGTGGTGGTCATTAATGATAAATTTTTCAGTGAGTTGACACCCACAGATCAGGAGATCGTTAAATACGCCGCCCGTCAGGCCGAGCTGGCCTTGCTGGGTGTTGTTACAGCCAAAGAGAATCTGGACCTGAAACTCATTTCCAAGGCAGGTGTCTCTATCTACAATCCCACACCGGCTGAATTTGCACAATTCAGGGAAAAAGTTCAGGGACCGGTGTTAAAAACACTGGAGGGCAAGGTCGATAAAGTGTGGATTGACAAGCTTTTCAAGGCGATTAATAAGGCTGAGAAGGAGACCGGATTACTTCAGTAAACCGGAAGATTTTTTGTCGTAGCAACCCCAAAGCCCTGGGAATGACGACACTATAAAACCCAAGAGGCGTGCCTGTTTCGATATCGTTGCGGGCCGCCTTCATCGGTGTGTCTCGCGGGGCTTCTCCGATCTATAAATGTGGAAAAAGGCAAGCTTTTAACAAGGGAGAGCGGCATGCGCATTCTTGAGTATATCGGTGATCTGATAGCAAACATCACCCTGAAGTTATCCTGTTTGTTCATTTTGGTAATGGCATTGATTCTCATCATTCAGGTCATTCTCAGGTATGTCTTCAACTCCGGCATTACCAGTGCCGATGAAATCGCCAAATACTCTATCATTTGGGCGGTCTGCCTGGCAGGAAATGTATTAATCAAGGAAGATATTCTCATTAAGGTGGATTTTTTAGATAACTTCTGGCCCGAGGCCTTTATTAAATGGCGGGACAAGTTCTACCAGGTAGTGATTATTATTTTGCTTGGGTTCTTGCTCAAGGAAGGTTGGCTTCAGGCAGTGGAAGGATGGAATACAAAATTGACCAGCCTTAATTTACCATGGTTTTTCCCTTATCTGGCAGTTCCGGTGGGAGCCCTTTTGATGCTCTACCAGTCCGTTATCGTCTTACTCAAATCCTTTAGATCATGAAGGGGATGGGTAGCCCGGTCTTTCGCTGTACAGGGATATCAAGCATGGCAAAAAAACAGAACCATCAAACTTTTTCAAAAGGGTAACCAAGCATGTCACTAATTATTATCCTCGGTGTTTTAATGATATTGTTAATCATCGGCGCTCCTGTAATGTTTGCCGTGGGGGTGGCTGGTTTCGCCTACTTTGCCATCGCCCCGAACATGTGGAGTTCAGTGGGGATTTACGCCCATAAATTTTTCACCGGCATGGACAGCTTCGTTTTTCTTTGCATCCCATTGTTCACCCTGGCCGGTGATCTGATGGGACAAAGCGGTATGATGAACCAGCTGGTTAAATTCAGTCAACTCCTTGTGGGACGAATCAGGGGGGGACTTGCCTATGTGAATGTTATAGTCAGCATGCTGTTTGGCGGAATTTCCGGTTCTGCCATGGCCGACGTATCGGCCCTGGGGCCCGTGATTATCGAAATGATGAAAAAAGACGGCTATAAAACCGAATTTGCTGCAGCCCTCACAGCCACAACAGCCATTCAGGGGCCCATCATTCCGCCGAGTATCCCCATGGTTATTTTTGCCAGCGTTACTAATGTATCTGTTGGCGCCCTTTTTCTTGGTGGCGCCATCCCAGGAATGATGATTGGTATTGGCCAGATGCTGATGATCGCCTTATTGGCCAAACGCCGTCAATTCCCTCGCCACTACCAGAAGGTGACCGTTCGCGAAGCAACACAAGTAACTGTATCGGCCTTTTGGGCTTTACTCATGCCGGTGATCATTCTGGGGGGGATATTAGGCGGTATTTTTACGGCAACTGAAGCTGCAGCCGTTGCTGTGGGATACGCGTTTCTCATTGCAACGTTTGTGTATAAGAATATGACCTTTAATGGATTCATGGCGTCGCTCACCCGTTCCGTTAAGACAACAGCTGCGGTTTATTTGATTATCGCCTTCTCCTATGTGCTGGGCTGGATTTTTGCGGTGGAGAGGGTTCCCCAGTTGATTACCCAGTTTGTGCAAGCCTATGATCTTTCACCTTATACCGTGCTGTTTTTGATAAATTTGTTTATTCTGTTCAACGGCATGTGGATTTCCGATTCAGTACAGCTCATTCTTTTTGCCCCGATCTTTACCCCCCTGGTCGTGGGGATGGGGATTCATCCCGTTCATTTTGGCATTGTAATGGTCATAAATGTCATGATTAGTTTAATCACGCCGCCCTATGGCTTTGCCTTCTATCTTGCGGCAACCATCAGCAACACGAAATTGAAAGCTGTTGTCAAGGAGTCCCTGCCATTTTTGATCATCAGCATCGGCGTGTTGTTCGTTGTGACCTACGTTCCTTCCATTAGTCTGTATCTTCCCAAATTGCTGGGATTTATAAAATAGAGAGGCCTTTTATCATGACAAAAACCGTTGTACTGATTGAACCTACGATCATCCTTGACGGTGTTGCTTTCCTGAAGGCGAGGCATCATGTGGTGTTGGCACCGGATGGTTCGGAAGAGACTCTGATCAGCTGTATCCAAGAGAATCAGGCAAACGCCATCATCCCCCGTGTCGAAAGTATCACCCGCAGGATCATTGAGGCGTGCCCGAGCCTTGAGGTGATTGGCCAGCCAGGTGTGGGGGTCGACAATATCGACGTTGCCGCCTGCACCGAAAACGGCATCCCGGTGGTCCATGCACCCTATGGAAATGCTGGCTCGGTCGCAGAACACACCTTGATGTTTGTTCTGGCCTTAAGCCGCAATCTTGTTACCTGGGATATTCGGGTCCGTCAGGATAAATGGCACTTGAGGGATTCATTCCTCCCGTTTGAAATCAGGGACAAAACCTTGTTTATAATCGGGCTTGGCAGAAGCGGATGGGAAGTCGCCAGACTGGCCCAGGCATTTCAGATGCGTGTTCTGGGCCTTGGCAGCCAGTCCTTCGTGGATATGAAAGCCGAGGGGGTAGAAAAGGTGGAAAATTTGGCCACAGGACTGGCCGAGGCAGACTATGTCTCTTTGCACGTTCCGTTGAATGATAAGACGTTTCACATGATCTCCTACAATGAAATTGCCTGCATGAAAAAAAGTGCATTCCTGATCAATGTAAGCAGAGGTTCCGTAGTGGACCCGGCTGCTCTTTATGAGGCGTTGGGCAGTCATTCCATTGCCGGCGCTGCCTTAGATGTGATGGATCAGGAACCACCCGGGACAGATCACCCGTTGCTGTGTCTGAAAAATATCCTTTTCACACCGCATTTGGCCGGTGATACCCGGGAAGCCAAATTTCGCTGCGTCATGACGGTGGTAAGAGAAGTAAACAAGGTTCTGAACTCTTTGAAACCGCAATATATTGTTAATCAGGAAGTCCTGCCCATAAGAGAATGACATTCCCTACCCGAAAATTCCACATGGCGGCGCACCACGTAGAGACCGACCCCCATGGATATCCGGTTGAACAGAATCCGATGTTTTGCTTGAATACGCTTTGCGGAAAATTTTATCCTGGATTTCCCGGGGGACACCGGGGCCGGAATTTTCAATTTCAAAAATTAAGATCATGGCAACAGAAACGTGATTTATCCGGGTTGAGAAATTTCGGGCATCCTTCATTCCTGCTTTACACTTTCACAGGTGACTGCCCATTTTCCGGTGCTCGTCTTTTAAAAACTGTAAACTACTTTTGGGGTAATATAAAGGCTGCCAAATTTTGTTTATCTATGATGATGGGAAATTTCATCCGAATTATGAATTAGACAGCCCATACTCAGTTCTATATATAATTCCAAAAGTCGGTCATTATATTGGCAATACCAGGAAGTGGTCCGTGACAAAAAACGGCCAGGCTTGCATTATTAATGGAATTACCATTGGGGAGCGGTTTGCATATATGGGGGAGTGATAACGCCAATAACAGAAACCTGACCACACAATTTTTTTACCCCCCCTGCAACCCAACAGCCCCCCAAAAAAATATAGGCCATCATAATGAAAAGCACCATGAGTGACAGAAAAAAGCCCGGAAAGCCAAAAAATTGCTAAAATACCTGATTAAAAGAGTGTTGTTGATGATCCCCATAATTGGGGTTGTCGCTATTTGCGCTTTTTTTATCACTCATCTCACCCCGGGTGATCCGGTTCGGCTGATCCTGGGAGATTTTGCTTCGGATCAGCAGGTAAGCCTGCTCCGGAACCAGTTGGGACTGGATCAATCCTTGGGCACTCAGTTCATCACCTGGTTTGATAAGATTATTAAAGGAGACCTGGGGGAATCAATTTTTCTGCACATGCCGGTGAGACAGGCCATATTCTCCAGAGTGGAGCCCACTTTTCTCATCGCCTGCATCGGGATGCTTATCGGCCTGGTATTTGGAATTTTTTTGGGTGTACTTTCTGCAGTAATGCATAAGACCTGGTTTGATCAACTCACCATCGGAATTTCGCTTGTGGGGATTTCCATCCCCGGATTCTGGCTGGCATTCATCCTGATGCTTTTTTTGGGGGTTCACCTGAATTGGTTCCCGGTGTGCGGTTACCAGCCCATATCAAAGGCCGGTTTTTTCGGGGCACTCCGATACTTGGTACTGCCCTCCCTGACCCTGGGGATCATGCAGACAGGATTGATCGCAAGGATGGTGAGAAGCGCCATGCTGGATGTTCTTGGGCAGGATTATATCAGGACCGCCCGGGCCAAAGGATTGAGTCCGTCTCTGATTATTCTCCGGCACGGATTGAAAAATGCCATGATACCCACTGTCACGGTCATCGGATTCAGCTTTGGCCTGCTGCTGGGTGGGACATGGATCGTTGAAACCATTTTTTATATTCCCGGCACAGGCCAACTGGCAATCTCCGCCATATTAAAGAGAGATTTTCCATTGATTCAGGGCTCAATGATCTTTGCGGCCTTTATTTACGTACTGGTTAACCTGGCTGTTGATATCTGCTACGGGGTCCTGGACCCCAGGGTAAGGCAATGACCGGACCTTGTTACTCCCCCCATGGCCTGAAGGGATAAATGAAACCCATTATATCGATTCCTCGGATTCTTGATTTTATCAGGAATCATAAAAGTATTGCCATTGGCGTATCCCTTTTTGTTCTGGTTCTGTTTTCCGCCGTTTCAGCCCCGGTTTTATCCGTTTATAATCCCCTTGAAACCAATGGGATGTCCAGATTATCCCCCCCTTCTTTCACCCATTTGATGGGCACGGATCAAATGGGACGGGATATCCTGAGCCGCGTGTTATACGGGACGAGATCTTCTTTGATTGTCGGAGGAGGCGTTGTTCTCATCACCACCTTTATCGGGGTTTTTGTCGGGGTTATGTCTGGATATTATCCGAAAATAGATGGGGTTGCCATGAGGGTGATGGACGGATTCATGGCTTTTCCTGCCATCATCATCGCCATCATGCTGGCGGCGATATGGGGAACCGGAAAGTTGAATATAATTTTTGCATTATCCTTTGCCTATTTCTCCAGAATGGCAAGGGTGGCAAGGGCGTCGGTGCTGAGTGTAAAGAATCAGGATTATGTTGATTCCGCCCGGGTCCTGGGTGCCACGGACAGCCACATCCTGATGAAATATATTCTGCTGAACTCCCTGTCGCCGATTATTGTCCAGGCGACCTTTGTTTTTGCCATTTCCATCCTGGATGAAGCGGCATTGAGTTTTCTGGGAATCGGGATAAAAGCCCCTGAACCCAGCCTCGGGGGAATGATCAATGATGGAAGAAATTTTATGACTGTCTCCCCCTGGCTGATGCTCTTCCCCGGAGGTGTTATGTTCACTGCCGTTCTTGGTTTGAATATCCTGGGGGACGGGTTGAGGGATCTGCTGGATCCCAGGCAGAACAGAAATTCCGGCAAATAAAAAGGAAAAGACAATGCCCCCCCTACTTGATGTCAGGAACTTGAGACCGGTCTTTGAAACAGCCAAAGGCAGCATTGCCGTTGTTGACGATATCAGCTTCACCATTGATCCGGGTGAGGTGGTCGGAATCGTGGGAGAATCCGGCTGCGGAAAAAGTGTCACTGCCCTGAGCATCATGGGCTTGCTGCCCCCGAAAACATCCAGAGTTGAAACCGGGAATATATTTTTTGAACAGCAGGATCTGTTAAAAAAAAGAAAATCGGAGATGAGGAAAATCATCGGTAAAAAAATTGCCATGATTTTTCAGGAGCCCATGACATGCCTCAATCCGGTTCTTAAAATAGGAAAACAAATTGGAGAAGTCCTGAAGACCCACGAAAATCTAAACCGCAGGGAGAGAAAAACACGAATTCTTGAGCTGCTGACCCAGGTGGGAATTGATTCTCCAGAAAAAAGAATCCGTCATTATCCCCATCAGCTATCCGGCGGAATGAGGCAACGGGTGATGATTGCAATGGCACTGGCCTGTAGACCCAATCTGCTCATTGCCGATGAACCCACAACAGCCCTGGACGTCACCATACAGGCCCAGATCCTTGAAATCATCAAGCAGATCAGGAGAACCGAAAAAATGGCCGTTCTCATGATTACCCATGATTTGAGTGTGATTTCGGAGATGGCCCAGAAGGTCATCGTGATGTATGCGGGCAAAATCCTTGAACAGGCCCCGGTCAATGACATTTTTAAATCACCTTTGCACCCCTACACAAAAGGATTGTTAAACTCCGTACCCAGGACAGAAAAAATCGGTAAAACATTATTCACAATCAGGGGAGCCGTACCGGCCATCAGCGATCTGCCCCGGGGATGCAGGTTCAGCAACCGGTGCGATCAATCCAGGGATATTTGCCGGGAAAGAGAGCCGATAATGAGGCAACTCGCAGATAACAGAGCTGTGTGCTGCTGGAATGGAACAACAGAATTTGATCAACGATAAGATCCTCAAGGTGCAGAACCTGGCCAAATATTACCAGATTAAAAAGAGCCCACTGTTCGGGAAAAAGCAGTTTGTCAAGGCTGTGGACGGAGTAAGCCTTGATGTCAGGCAGTCCCGCACCCTGGGCATTGTGGGTGAATCTGGCTCAGGAAAATCTACACTTGCTAAAACCATCCTCATGCTGACAAAGGCCACTGGGGGACAGGTCTGGTTTAAGGGCAGGAATATTTTTAAAATGCGCCCAAATGAAGTCAGAGCCCTGAGAAAAGAGGTTCAATTTATTTTCCAGGATCCGTTTTCTTCGTTAAATCCCCGTATGAAAGTTAAGGATCTCATCCTTGAACCGCTGGTTCTTCATCGGGTGGGGACCAGGAAAGCCCGGGAAAAAAAAGCCGCAGAAATGATGGAAAAAGTTGGCCTTGAAACCGATGCTCTTTCCAGGTATCCCCATGAATTTTCAGGAGGACAAAGACAGCGAATCGGCATTGCAAGGGCATTGATCCTGAATCCGAGTCTTATCCTTTGTGATGAGGCGGTCTCCGCCCTTGATGTTTCCATTCAAAGCCAGATCATCAATCTTTTAATGCAGCTCCAGGAGGAGATGGGCCTGACCTATATGTTTATATCCCATGATTTATCCGTGATAAGGCATATCTGTGACAAAGTGGCGGTGATGTACCTGGGAAGAATCGTTGAAGCCGGATATGCCGATGATATTTTTAACCATCCGGCACACCCGTACACTAAAGCCCTGCTGTCTGCCAACCTGTCTCTCAATCCTGAACACAGGCAAAAACGAATCATCCTTAAGGGAGAAATTCCCAACGCAGTTGACCTGCCCTTCGGCTGCCGGTTTCATACCCGGTGCCGGGACAGAAAAGAAATATGCCGGAAAGAAGAACCGGGCTTAATCGATATTGAAAACAGGCATCTTGTGGCCTGTCAATTATTTCACTGAGATAGACCATAAAAGAGAGAAAGGAATTGGTATGAAAAAAATTTTGCTCATTTTTATTGCTGTTTTTTTGATGGCAGCACCAGGCTATTCCAAAGAGGCCCCAAAAGGGGTGGATGAAAAACCCCGGTATGGTGGAAGCCTATTGGTGGCAACCAAGGGTTCTCCGCCCCATCTTGACAGCGACAAGAGTACTCTTTGGACAATAACCGAAACAATGAACCATGTATATGAGGGGCTGTTTGAGTTTGACAGCAACCAGAGGGCAACGCCTTTTCTGGCCCAAAGCTATGAGCTTGTAAACGGCAACAGAACCTACGCCGTCAAGTTGAGAAAAGGGGTATTGTTTCACAACGGCAAGGAGATGACCAGCGCCGATGTAAATGCCTCGTTTGAACGGTGGGTTCGAAACAATGCAGGCGGTCAGATGGTTGGAGAACACCTGGAGAAAGTGGAGGTCACCGGTCCCTACGACATCTCCTTTACATTTAAAAAGCCCTACGCGCCTTTTCTCAATATTCTGGCGTCAGAGGTTGCCGGACAGAAGTTTTACGTAAAAACAAAGGAGATCATCGATAAATACGGGGATACAATTATCCGGGAACATATCGGAACCGGGGTGTACTCATTGGCTGAATTTGTCCCGGATCAATATCTGAAGCTGAAACGATTTGACCGGTATGTCCCCAACCCGGGAAAAAGTTCCCTGTTCGCCGGAAAAAGAATTGCCTATATTGATGATCTCACAATAAAGTATGTCAAAGACCCCATGGTCAGGGTCGCAGGAATCCAGACCGGAGAGTTTGATTTTGCCGAAGAGATTCCCCAGGACCAGTACCGGATGTTCGAAGGCCGCCCCGACATTGAAATTGTTGATTTGGATAATGACATGATGGGTATGCTGGCCATCAACTCAGGAAGCGCCCCGTTTAATGACATCCTCGTCCGGCAAGCATTGATTGCCGCACTTGACATGGAAGAATTGGGAAGAATAACCATTGGGAACCAGCGGTTCTGGAGCATTAAGGGCGGCGGTTCGATGTTTCCCCAAAACAGTATCTGGTATGACCCTGATTCAGGCAGGGGGATTCACAACAATCGTGATATTGAGAAAGCCAAGTCCCTTCTTGCCCGTTCAAGCTATGACAACAGGCCCATCATTATCATCAATACCAAGGAAGACATGGTCCAGACCCAGGCGGCCCTTGGTATCAAGTCCCAACTTGAAAAAGTCGGGTTTTTGGTTGACGTCCAGCTGTACGACAAAGCCACAGCGATGGAAAAACTTCATGCAATCCCCCCGGAATGGAATTTGACTTTTTCCGTATGGGTGGAAGCGAATCCCGATCCCCAGGTATTTGGCGCCTGGATAGGAACCAAACGGTGGATATCAAACTGGGATGATCCCGACTCGAGAAAAATGGATGAAATTTTTGACCGGATGATGGTCCAGACCGATTTTGAAAAAAGATATCAGACCGTAAAAGAGTGGAACAGGGCTGTATGGGAAAATCTCCCCATCATCAAGACCTTTAATTACACTCGTGTGCATCTGAAATCTTCAAGGCTCAAAGGGTACCCCAACTATTGCAAACAGATTTACTGGAATACCTGGATTGCAAAATAACCGGTGATTCGATGTAAAAACAGCACAGGAAAAATGTTATATGGATAAAGCAGTGTATATCGACGCAGTTGAAAAAGCCAATTGTGCTTTGGATTTAAAAAGAAGAATCGTCGGAGTCAGGTTCCTGTTTTCAGAAGAGGACTTTAACCTGGCCCGTACAAAAAAACCGACGTCAAGAATGACCTACTGCCGGATGGTTGTCAAGGCAACAAAAGGCGAAGAAATGAAGGTCGATGTGACCAATTTTGGCTGTTTTGCCGCAGCCAGGGTGCTGGGAATTGTCGAGCTGGACGACTGGTATACCTCGGGTCATTATTATGGCAATTGTGGTTTATATGAAGATTTCCCAACGGCAAAAGGGATCACGGACCAGATGTCCATGTGCGGACATAAAGCCTTTGGCCTTGAAATCAGACCCCTGGAAAATTTTGATATTGCCCCCCACATTGTCATCACTATCTCCAACACGTTTAACATAATGCGGTTGGTTCAGGGGTATTCCTATAAATTTGGTACCCATGCCTCCTACAAATTCATTGGTAACCAGGCCATGTGCGCAGAATGCACGGCGCATCCGTATAAGACAAATGATATAAATCTTTCTCTGCTATGTGCCGGGGCGAGAAGAAGCGGGCTGGACCCGGATGAATTGGCATTGGGAATAACCTTGACCAAATTTACCGCCATGATAGACGGCCTCTGCAAAACCATTACACCGGTTGAATCCAATTCAAGGAAAAAGTGGATTCAGGAAAATTTCGATCGTATCGGAAATTCTCATGTCAGCATTATACCCAATACAAATTACGGGGATGCCATGAGAAAATATGATTCAGCCCATTTCCTGAAATGCACGTCTTCCTGATTCGGCAACGGCCTGCTTTAGAATGAAAATACCATCTTTTATTTTCAAAAGTTGACGATCCAAATCTATTTTTTCCCACTCATAAGGAAAAGCTGTTGGGCGGCATGCTCCTTGCCGTCCCAACCAGCGATTTGTCATAATTTTTATCAGATAGAACATCTTGCGCGTTTGGCTTTATACATTGCATCATCTGCTCTTTTTACAAACTCCTGATGAGTTTCATCTTTATTTAAAAAAACAAAGCCTTTTGAGGCAGACACACCATTGGGTAATTTACTATAGACTATGCTTTTGAGGCGATCTTCAATTTTATTGGAAATACTCATGACATCATCATCTATACTTGTTAATAAAACAGCAAACTCGTCGCCCCCAAATCGATAGCAATAATCTGTTCCTTTTCTGGAAAAATTAGAAAGGTTTTGTGCAAATTTGATAAGAACATTATCACCTTCCTTATGTCCATATTTATCATTTATCTCTTTAAATCCGTCCAGATCAAAAAATATCAAACCAACGCCGGTCTTTGTTCGCTTTGATCGAAATACCTCTTGCTGAATATCATAATCAAACCGACGTCTATTATTAATACCTGTCAAAGGATCACTAAGTGAAAGATTTTCAATAAACTTATTACGTCTATATAAAAATATAATAATTATTGCTGTGAGGATTGTCATGACTGCATCTGTAACAAAGTCTCTGGCCGTATTTGGAAAACGCCCGGATTCAATGTACTCAGTGAGAGTAGGAAATAGTATCAGAATGAAAATAATATATTTGGTCATAAATTCAAATTCCTTTGCTAAATTATAACGGTGAGGTGACCAGCCGCGCCATAGCCTTCGCGGAAATCGGCAAACGTTCTCGCTCTTTGGTTAACCGTTTGGTTCGGCAATTACGTAAATTGAAGTTTTAGTCTTTTCCCAAGGGCAACAGCAACATTTTCCAAAGTTAGAAGAGTTACTGAAGAATTTTTGGGATTCAACAATCTGTCTACCGAAGAGCGGCTTGTTCTCATCATTCTTGCCAAAGCTGTTTTTGAGATATGCTGTAATTCCATCTCTTGCTTAATTTGATAAGCAAGTACACGCTTTAGAGCAGCTGCTTCAGCTTCAGCTATTAAACCCTCTTCCTGAAGAAAATTGTCAAAACTGCTTCCGATATGCTTCCCTTCCATTTTAATCCTCCTGGTACTCTTTCAACCTTGAAAGAGCTGTTTTTAATTCGGTTTTGGAAATTTTTAATGAAACCATGCAGTAAAATTATGACATTTTCATCAATTACAAATAGAATTCTGGTAATCCCATTTGGGATCTTAGAACGCACTTCCCATAAAAACGGTTCGATTTTTTCAACTAAAGTCATGCCAAGAGGCCATCCAACTGAACTGTTTTAATATCTTCACCAATTGCCTTTTTATGCGCTGACGATAGTGACTGAAGTCATTTTTTAACAGGTTCTGTTCCCGAATCTGTCTTATAAATTAATGAATTTTTAGTTTAATATCATCGAAATCCATATGTTATAGTGTACCAAAATTGGTGCGCTTGTCAAGGTGTTTTTGCCGAACGCCTGCATCAGCCAATTCGCCCAGAGAGGGAGGGAACAGATTAGCCAACAGCGGGCTGATGACCTGGACAAGGAGCTGAAGAGGCGTGGTCATCGCTTCGTCCGGTACGCGGATGACTTTATCGTAATGGTGAAAAGTCTCTCTGCTGGCACGCGAGTGATGGCAAGTATCCGCCGGTTTCTTGAACAAAAGCTGCATCTCAAGATGAATGAGAAAAAAAGCAAGGTAGTACCGGTGGGGGAATGCGGATTCCTCGGCTTTGTCTTTATCCGGGGTAAGATCAGATGGACTGACAAATCATTTCAGGAGTTCAAGCGGCGTATACGCCGCTTTACCGGAAGGTGCAGGCTTGTATGGAATACAGCTGGGTCTGTCATAACATGGGCCACTTTGAACTGATTCTTTTTGATCTAAAAATAAAATCAGTAATTACAGACAATTGAGTATAGCATGTTTTCAGTCTCCGTATAGTGGCCCACCTTATGACCAACCCCACTATTTGAAACTTGGCATCTGATTAGTCTCATCAGCATTGGCACAATTCGCAAGCGTCTTTGAAGAATCCAGCCCGATCACCAGCCAAACAATTTAAACAAAAAACTAAATCACTCGATTTAATCAATTGGTTTAATCGTTTGATTTAATCGCTTGACTTAATCCATTAATTCAATTAAATTCTGCAAAATATGATCAAAATCAAACAAGGTTTGGAGAAAACGTGACACAATCTAAAAAAGGGCTGCCCTCCGGAACCCGGGAACGAATGCTTGAAGCGGCCATTGACGTATTTGGCAAGCATGGATTTGAATCAGCTACAACCCGGATGATCGCCAAAGAAGCCAGGGTGAACATTGCAGCCATCCCCTACTATTTTGGCGGGAAAAAAGGGCTTTACCATGCAGTTGTCCAGCATGTTGTCGAACATATTCAAAATAAAGCCGGAGACCTTATTGAGCAGGTTGCAGAAACCTCATTCACCGGAGACAACGGTCGGCATAAGGCCAGGGAACTTATGAAAACCGTTTTAGAACGGTTTATTGAATTTGTCGCCGGCACTGAGCAGGGCCAGCGGTTTTCCCGCCTTATTCTGCGAGAACAAACCTATCCCAGTGACGCTTACTCCATCATCTTTAAAGGCTTCTTAGAGCCCTTTATTAACTCATTATCCTCCCTGATTATAGCTGCCAGCGGCGAACCCTCCCCAAGGCGTGCCAAGCTGAGAGCATTGTCCGTTATGGGCCAGGTGCTTATCTTCCGGGTGGCCCGGGAGACCATTGTCCGGTCCCTTGATCTTGAAGGGTATAGCCCAGGCGAACTTGAAGAGGTGCGGGATGTGCTTGTCTCCCACACCATGGCGATTCTTGATGTAAAGGAGTAAAGGTAGACCATTATGAAAAGAGCACTCCCTGTTATTATACTGATTCTTTTATCCGTAGGTGCATATGGTTATTGGCAGCATCAGACCCGCCAGCCTGAACAGGAAACAGATACCCTTAAAATTTACGGCACCATTGATATACGTGATGCAGCTCTTGCCTTTACCGAACAGGAACGGATCGCTGAGATTTTTGTTGAAGAGGGAGTGCGCGTGGAAAAAGGTCAGGTCCTGGCCAGACTGCGCACAGCCCCGATAAAAGCGGCCATTGCGGAATTGACAGCCAGAATTGCAGCCCAGCAGGAGACCGTTAACCGCCTTGAGGCAGGCAGTCGCCCCCAGGAGATCAGCCAGGCCCGGGCCGAGATTGAAGCGATTCAGGCCCAGGTGAACAACACCACCCTGACAGTGAATCGGCTTAAGCAGACCTCAGTCAGCGGTGCCACCAGCATCCAGGCCTTTGATAATGTAAAATCCCAGCTCAAGGTGGAAAAGGCCCAGCTCAAAGTACGCCTCAAAGCCCTGGATCTATTGATAGAAGGCCCTCGCAAGGAAGACATTGCAGCAGCCCGCCACCAGATGGAAGCCTTGCAGTCAAACCTTTCTCAGCTTGACATCCGGCTTTCGGACATGACCCTGACAGCGCCTGCACCAGGCATTATTCAGTCCAGAATCCTGGAGACAGGAGAGATGGCAGGTCCCTCCCGACCGGTGTTTATCCTGGCCCTCACCGACCCCAAATGGGTGAGAGCTTATGTCCCCGAGCCCATGCTGGGCAGAATCAACCTGGGAATGACAGCCAGAGTGTTCAGTGATTCCCTTCCCGGCCAACCCCTTTCCGGCTGGGTGGGTTTTATCTCTCCTGTGGCGGAATTTACCCCCAGGGCCGTGGCCACTGAAGAGCTGCGCACCCAAATGGTCTACGAGGCAAGAATTTTTGTAACTGACCCCCAGGATCGTCTGCGCCTTGGCATGCCTGTCACCGTTGTGGTCAACGAACATGAGCCCAAGTAGCCCATGGAGACAAACAAGCAGACTCCTTCAACAACTCCCGGGCTTTGGGAGAACAGCATTCTGTGTGCAAAAAATTTGACCAAGGTCTTTGGGGCCAAGGGCACTCCTGGGGTTACAGCCCTGGAGGACCTAAGTCTTGAAGTCTTTCCAGGCAGGGTCACAGGGCTTGTGGGGGCGGACGGGGCAGGTAAATCCACCCTGATCCGCATTGCCGCAGGACTGCTGGTTCCCACATCCGGCAGCATGACTCTGTTCGGCCTGGACAGCGTGGCTAACAGCCTGGAAATCCAGAGCAGAGTTGGGTATATGCCCCAGAAATTCGGGCTGTACCAGGACCTCACGGTAATGGAAAACCTCCGGCTTTATGCGGATCTCCAGGGTGTGGCCTCGATTGAACGGGCCGCCCGGTATAATCGACTGCTTGCCATGACAGACCTGGCCCAGTACACCAAACGCCGGGCAGGAGCATTGTCCGGGGGTATGAAACAGAAATTGGGGCTGGCCTGCGCCCTGATCAAGCTGCCTGAGCTTCTACTCCTTGACGAACCCACAGTGGGCGTGGACCCGGTATCCCGGCACGAATTGTGGAAAATCGTGTATGAACTGGTTGAAAAAGACAATATCGGAGTGCTTGTGTCCACGGCCTATTTGGACGAGGCTGAACGCTGCAGCCAGGTTCTGGTCATGCACCATGGGCGCCTCATGGCCCAGGGTCCGCCAGCAGATTTCACAGCTGCACTGGAAGGAAGAGTCTTTCTTGTGGAACCGGATGAACACACCCGGCCCAGGAAAATTTATACAAGCCTTGCCGGGCAGGAAGGTATTGTGGATACCACCATCCGGTCCGGCAAGGTGCGGGTGGTGGTTGAAGCTTTCGGGCAAACAGCCGACAAAAAGCAGAAAATCCATCGAAACCAGAGAACCAAGCAGGAGCAGATAGCCGGTCAAGGCCAGAGATCCAGACAGAAGCAGATAACCGGTCAGGAGCGGATAACCGCACTTTTGAACGGGCCGGGCTGTTCCGTTGCAACAGCGTTGCCAGGTTTTGAAGATGCATTCATGGCCCTGATTCCAAAGGAGAAAGACCATGTGCAGGCCCCATCCTCCCCAAAAGCAGAGGTGTCCCAAAAAACACAGGCATCCAAAACATCCTTAACAGATGCCACTTTAATAACAGATAACCCTGCCGTAGCAGGTGCCCCTTTCGGAACAGACGCCTCCTCCGGGTACGACACCATTGTCAGTACTGAGAAATTGTGCAAACAATTTGGCAATTTCACCGCAGTCCATGACCTGAATTTCACTGTCCAAAAAGGAGAAATTTTTGGACTGCTCGGCCCCAACGGAGCAGGCAAAAGCACTACTTTTCGCATGCTCTGCGGCCTTTTGCCAGCCACATCCGGCCAAATTAGAGTGGCTGGACGCAATCTGCGCAAATCCCGGGCAAAGGCCCGGGCCAGACTGGGGTACATGGCCCAGCAGTTCTCACTTTACGGCCAGCTCAGCGTGATGGAGAATCTTGTGTTTTTCGGAAAGGCCTATGGTCTTTTTGGCAAAAGACTGTCAGCCAGAATCCTCTGGGCCTTTAACGAGTTTGGTTTTGCGCCATGGCAGAAAACACCTGCCGCAGATCTTCCCGGTGGATACAAACAGCGCCTGGCCATGGCCGCAGCTCTGCTCCACGAGCCTGATATTCTGTTTTTAGATGAACCCACCTCGGGTGTAGATCCCTTTGCCCGGCGTGAATTCTGGCTGCGAATCAACAGATTTGCAGAACAGGGGGTGACAGTTATCGTCACCACCCATTTCATGGAAGAAGCTGAATACTGCGACCGCATGCTCATCATGAGCCGAGGAGAAACCCTTGCCATGGGCACGCCTTCACAAATTCGCAGCCTGGCCCGCTCTCCCCAAAGGTCTGACCCCACCATGGATGATGCATTCATTGCCCTGTCCCAGGGAGATGTTCACTCTGCGGGCAGCTCTTCACACGAAACACAGCCCGGTACTGTGAGGAAAGACCCCGCCAAGAAAACACTCAAAACACAGGCAGGCTTATCGTGACACTTTTTTTCATGCGCCTTTCAGGAATATTGCGCAAAGAAACCCTTCAAATTTTAAGGGACCCCAGTTCCATTATCCTGGCCCTGGTCCT
>CAKZLA010000496.1 GCA_937124525.1 uncultured Desulfobacterium sp. | reverse complement strand
CGCAAACCACTGTAATGACAGGGTTTGATTCTTAATGTTAAAATTACATCACAAAATGGCCGACGTTATGACCAAGCCCGAATTTTCGTTGTGGGCAGGCCGGGTCCAGAATACGGTCTGCCAGTGGCAGTTATATAAACCTGCATGGCAGATTGTTCTGCCACAACGAAGATAGTAAATGGAAGCATGCTGCCCCAACGGAGGCTCTGTTATCAGTACTTTAATGCTGTACATGGTTAACATTTATCCTGAAACGGGGAGGGTGTCAAAGTTTGATTGAGTGAAACCCCAAAACCATGGTATTACGGATACCATGGTTTTGGGGAAAAAACTTGACCGATCTTAATACGATGCTTCTATTGATTCAATATACCGATATACGCGGTTGATTATCAGGCATCTTTCAAAAGTACTTTACAGTCTTTGAGACCATTCACCATGTTTAAAGACTTTCTTCAAAAAAAGTGTAAAGTACTTTGGGGCATATCTGAAGGATGCCGATTATCATCGATAATTAAATGCTTTAACTTAAAAGCAATTATCCACAATGGGATTTTTAAACAAAAGGATACAGATAAAAATGAGTGAATACATAATAAAACCCGGGATAGGCCTCAATGAAATTTGTTTTGGTGCCACCATGGACGACTGTAGAGACTATTTTGGACAACCCGAAGAGGAATTGAAAGAAGAATTTGAAGGGGAGGAATATATCTCCTGGTATTATGACGAAGGAGAAATGGTCCTGTGCTTTGAGGGGTCAGAGAATTTCCGGCTGGGAACCGTCATTATCAACAATAAGAATGCCACCCTTGACAATGAAAAAATTATGGGAAAAAGCCTTGATGAGATAAAAAAATATCTCAAAAAGAATAACTACGTTGGTGTGGAAGAGACCGTTGAAGAAGACCCCTCTTCCGCCATGAGAATCATCAACGTGGATGATCTGGAGTGTAACTTTATGTTCACCCATGACATCCTTGACGGCGTACAGTGGAGCTACCTGTGGGAGGATGACGAAACCCCCAGATGGCCCACCATCCAGTAGTGTAACGAGGCTTGATCATAACCGCTGCCATCCCGGTCATTCGGATGGGCAACGGGGTCAGTCAGCCCCGTTGCCTTCGCCTACTCCCTGGTATATTGGTCAGGGCATTGTTGTGGTAAGAGATGCGTTGTTTTCCCCTGTGCTGGTGACCCGCTGGCCCCCCACAAAATTTCCCGACACCAGGCCCATGCGCTTGGAATCAAATTATTTATTCATAAAAAAATAAACTTGATCCGGATCAAGGAAATTATGCGCTTGATACTGTATATTCAAACTACATTTAGAGATAAACCTGACATGGTTGGAAAAGCCATGGATGACACAGGTGGATTGAAATAGAGACGATAAGGAGGCAATCATGAAATGTCCCGGACAGGATACCCAATACTGGAATAAAGAATCGATTTTTGAAGTTACATGTCCCGAGTGCGGAACCCCCATTGAATTTTTCAAGGACGATACTGCCCGAAAATGTAAAGGGTGTGATAAACGCATTGTAAATCCCCATCTGGATTTTGGGTGTGCCTCTTATTGTCAATATGCCGATCAGTGCATCGGTACACTCCCCGAAGAATTTTTAAAAGAGCGGGAAGACCTCCTCAAGGACCGGGTGGCTGTGGAGATGAAGCGCTATTTTAAGACGGACTTTAAACGCATCGGTCATGCCATGCGGGTGGCCCGGTATGCCGAGGAAATTGGCCGTAATGAAAAGGGGAACCTTGCTGTGATCCTGGCAGCGGCTTATCTTCATGACATCGGTATTACATTGGCCGAAGAAAAATATGACTCCAATGCTCCAAAGTACCAGGAGCTTGAGGGACCGCCCATTGCCAGGAGTATTTTGGAAAAACTGGGAGCCAAGACAGAACTCATCGATGAAGTGTGTGATATTGTGGGACACCACCATCATCCCCGGGAGGAGGAGACCATCAACTTCAAGGTGCTGTATGATGCAGATCTCATCACCAACCTGGAAGAGGACCATAAAAAAGAAAAGATGGCATTGGACCGCCTGGATCGCATCCTTGAGAAATCGTTTCTCACCGATTCCGGAAGAGGCAAGGCCTCTAAGGTTCTGGGTTGATTTTCCCGTTGATTTTCGGCTTGATGCACCACTGTTAAAAAAATCCAGGGGCCAAGCTCCTGGCAGATATATAAAGGAAAAATACAATGAAAGTAATGCGAAAAATAATCGAAATAGATGAAGAAAAATGTGACGGCTGCGGTAATTGTGTTCCCTCCTGTGCCGAAGGGGCCATCCAGATCATCGACGGCAAGGCCAAGGTGGTGAAGGATCAGTATTGTGATGGCTTGGGCGCTTGTCTGGGGGAATGTCCCCAGGATGCTTTAAAGCTCATTGAACGTGAGGCCGATGAGTTCGATGAGGCCGCCGTGGAAGCCTTTTTGGAAGAACAGAAGAAACAACAGGACCAGGAAAAAGTGTCAACCCCAACCGCAGCCTGCGGTTGCCCATCCACCCAGTTGAAAACCTTTCCCGTGGCAAGGGGGTGCAAAGAGGCCAACAAACCCACCACCATGTCAACGGGTGCATCTGCCCTGTGTCACTGGCCGGTGCAGATCCGGTTGATTCCCCCCACGGCTCCCTTTCTCAAGGGTGCAGATCTATTAATTACAGCAGATTGTGCTGCTGTGTCTGCCCCGTCCTTTCATAATGATTATCTAAAGGGAAAGGTGGTGATGATGGGATGTCCCAAGTTTGACGATGTGGAATCCTATGTGGAAAAATTTGCCCAAATTTTTAAAGTGGCTGGCATTAAAAGCATCACCACCTTGATCATGGAAGTTCCCTGCTGTTCTGGATTGCCAGGGCTCGTGGAAAAAGCCATGGCCCTTGCCGGTGTCCAAATTCCCATGGAAAGAGTGGTGATCAGCGCCAGGGGAGACGTGGTGAAATGAAGTGGTCCTCCCAGGCAGATGAGGCGATATAAAAGGTACCTTTTTTCGTGAGAAAAAAGGTACGACAAAAAATTGAACAATATGTGCTGGACAAGGGGGGGACACGTGTGGGCATTGGAGATGTCAACGCCGCAAAAAAAAGTTCATTTCATCCATGTCCAATGACATCAATGGATATCAACTTGATCGCTGCTTTGGTGCCTCGGGCTGCCCCAATGGCTGTTCCCAGCCCCAGATCAAGGATGTGGGCATTATTCTGCCTGTCAGCAAGCTTTCGGCATCTGACATGAGCCCCGGTTTCCCGGATAATTTTCAGAAAATCTGATTTTTCAATTTTCCGAACAGTATCCAAGAAATTTAGTAACCATTAGCATCCTGCCCGGTCCGGGATTTACAGCAGTATCAAAGAGAGCATAATCGATACCCGTGGGAAGCTCGCCGCAACAAAACACTATTCAAATCTTGAAAAAGAACCGCAGCAATTTTGGGGAGAGCAGCATCCTGTTGCGGTGCAAGCTTTGCCCGGCATCGGCTTGTAAACTTTTTTAAAATCATCTTCATAGGAGAATTTTCCCCGCTCACTTTCAATGCCTTGTCCGATTTGAAGATTTCTGACGACAATGAGTTCTTCAGCCTCATGGGAGGCTTCAACGATCTTGATTCCGGAGGGTGCCCATACGCCTGATCCACCCCAGAACTGGTATTCGCCCTTCTCCTGCCATCCCACGGCATTCGCTGCAATCATCCAGACTTGGTTCGTCGCCGCCCGGTCCGCAGCCATCAGGTCCCATTGAAATCCGTAATAGGTAAGGTCCTTCACCGGGCAAGGCTCCCATTCACAGGTTTCACACGCCTTGCATTGAAGGTCGTAGGCCCTTTTTCCGTATTTCCCGCTTCCGGTCGCCCGCCAACTGGCAAGTTCCAAAAGGGCCTGAATCCCGTGGACTGCGGCATACTCCTGATAGATTTGAGCAAAGCACATATCGTAACATGTCGTAAAACCGATTTTTTCCCAGGACTTGATCGGGACTTTTGCCTGATTGTCCAAAACCAGAAAGTCGTTCTTCGGCGTTGTCGTATAGATTTTCTCGATGCCGGGTAAAAAGGTTTTATCGTAGATGTGCGTTTTCTCATTGGCGTTAAGTTCATCACAGTCAAATGTGTTATCGATGACGTAGGTGGAATTGAGAAACTTTTTCTTTGGCATTGATTCCGAAGCTGTTGTGGGATTTATTCTGATGGTGTTGAAGATAATGTATTTCAGCCGGTCGTCGAGTTTTGATTTTACCTGGGTTTTCAACCAATTCATATGCCTGTTTAGAACCCCGGTATTCATGTATTCCCAACACTCTTCTGAATCTTCCTGGCCTTCGGCACTCCAGAAATATCCAGTCAGGGAAAATTCCGGGAATACGATCATATCAACGTTGTATTTCTTGAACTGATTGATGACCTGAAGTATTTTGTCTTTATTCTTTTCAATTCCGATGTGATTTTTGATATTTGCCAGGCCGACTGTCAGGCCCTTTTCCTTTGAGAACATGACTTCCCTGACAGGATAGGCATTTTCACAATTATTTCCCCCCGCATTCGCCTTTTCAAGAGTTTGGTACGCGGTGCAGGCTCCTGAAAAAACAATTATAAAAATAAAAATAGAAAGCTTAACGAGATGTTTCATGCAATGCCTCTTTTTTTTCGTTATTTTTATTCAGCATGGTTTCCATGGCCGTCAGAACTTCGGAAGCCTCATCAATTTCAAAGTTGTCGATATGGTCGTTCAGCTCATCACAAAACCTGTTTTCGACAAGGTGTCTGAGCATGGGTTCTAAATCCGCAAGCACCTGCCTTGCGTTGTCCAGGTCGTCATCCAAAAGGATGGCTACCTTTCTGATCCGTTCCAGGCACGTGGCGGCATTTTGCGTGTCATGGGCCGGGAGGGGGGATGATGATGGGGGCGCAGAGGACATCGTGTAAAAAAACTTGTCAAGGCCATCCATGACGGTTTCAAGACGGCCCGTGAATTCATCCCAGGTTATAGGTTGAATGCCTCCTTCATTGCTGATTTCAAGCTCTGCGGTCTTTGCCGCATCAAAAAGCGTTGTGACACCGAGATTCGCAGATACGCCCTTGATGGAATGGACAAGCCGTCTGGCGTCCTCCGTTTCTTGGGCATCAAGACAATGGCGGATTTTATCCGGGGCGTCGCGAAAATCCAGGAAATATGATTTGAGCAGCTTGGTATAGAGGGCTTCGTTTTGGTTGACGCGGAAGAGTCCGGTTTGAATATCGATACCCGGCAGATCCGTTTCCGTAAACGGGGCCTCCCCAGGCGGGGCTGTCTTTTCCCCGGCCCCGGAGGGGAGATCGGATAATTCCAGCCAATGACTTAGCGTTGAAAACAGGATTTGTGGATCAATGGGCTTGGAAATGTGGTCGTTCATGCCAGCTTGCAGGCATTTTTCCCGGTCACCTTTCAGGGCATGGGCCGTCATGGCTATCACCGGCAGATTTTGGAATCTCGGGTCGGCCCGGATATGCCGGGTTGCCTCAAAGCCATCCATTTCCGGCATCTGGATATCCATCAGTACGGCATCCGGTATGCTTTCCTCAAGATAGTTGAGTGCCTCTTTCCCGTTGGAGGCAACCGCCGTTTTGAGACCGGCGGTGTGGAGCCACTCCAGCGCCACTTCCTGGTTGATGGAGTTGTCCTCTACCAGAAGAACATGTTTGCCCTGAAGCGCTCGCTCCAGTTCATGATCGGAGTGGTTCTGCCGGTGGCTGCGCGTCACGACCGCATCGTGGTGCCCAAACAAAAGGGCGGAGCGGTGTTTTCGACGACTATCGCCTGCGCATCGCCAGCGTTGTCCGCGACTATGGCATGTCCGACCGCGCTCAGGCTCCTGCCGACAGTCAGATAGCACACGCGGAATGAGCTCTCCAAGCCTCCGTGGCGAATTGCTGCTGTTGGCCTTCCTCGCCTTGTTATGGGGGTCTTCTTACCTGTTCCTCAAGGTCGCCGTGTCCGAAATTCCGCCGGTCACGCTCATCGCGCTGCGCGTTCTCGGAGCGGCCATTTTCCTGTTGCT
>CAKZLA010000495.1 GCA_937124525.1 uncultured Desulfobacterium sp. | reverse complement strand
AACTAATAGCGTTTTATCAATAGTCCCGCCCTCAAAAAGCCGCAAAATTAGAAGAATTCATCAATCCACCAAAACCTCAAATTCCGATTTTGCGAGCGGGATTATTGATAAAATGCTGTTGAACAATGCCGCGGTGAGATAGCGACAGATTTTTTTACTTCTATGGATTTAATATCGGGGTCTTCAGAAAAATGCAAGGATAATATTGTATATATTGTAGAAAAAATAGGCAGGAGATGAGTGGCTTTATCACACATGGTTTTTTTTAAAATGTTTCGGGTAAATAATAAGAAGACAGTCTGATTTATCTCAAAAAGTCTGTTTTTTGGACGCACCCCTCCTATAACGGTGAATACCATTTTTAAAATATTATCAATCAGTTTTTCAGAACAACGTTTATGATGTATTGCACACCTCTTTTTTTCTGCGTGGAACAATGTAGTCGTAATAAGCAGGCTCCAGGGTATACACCTGAATCATGCGTCCTTTCATGCATGCCGGACAGCAGTTGATCTCTTTTCCTGTCAATCTGCGCATCATTTTTTCTGTAGTTTCCTTTTCAGGAGGGATAAAAACATCTCCGTTTTTTCCAATCAATTCCCTGATAATTCTGATATTTTCGGTTTTGTATCTTGGTGAAAGGAAGCCGAAATAGCGAATTTTTCTAAAGCCTTTGGGAAGAACATGCAACAAAAATCTGCGCATGAACTCTTCACCATCAAGTGTCATGAATTTTGTTTTGTTCTCATCGGATCTATCTTTCCAACTGAAAGTCACTTTTCCGTCTTCCATGGACTGGATACGGTAATTTGAGATGGCGACCCTGTGGGTGTATCGCCCAAGATACTCAAGAACTTTTTCCGGGCCGGAAAAGGGTGCTTTTGCATAGCCACACCATTTTTTCTTTGCAATTTTATTGATGAGTCGATGAAACTCAGAATCGTTTTCATACTTGACTGTATTGCCGGGAAATATTAATTTTCCTGAATCTTTTAGCTCTTTCAACCCCTTGATATAAACATTCTTAAATGCCAGCATCAGGGAGTCTGTTCTGAATAAATAATTGGTTTTTGACGATGTCCATGTGGACTTGTCACTGGCAAGTACACCCCCCGGAACCAGACAATGGAGATGAAAGTGATCAAGGAGGGTCTGGCTCCATGTATGAAGAACCCCTATGAAACCGGGATTGCCCTCAAGGCGCCACTGGGGATCTGCTGCAAATGCTTTGATGACCTCGTTGACGGAAAAAAACAACAGGGAAAGCAAAGCCTCCATATTGCACAATATGAGAGGATTCAGTTCATGGGGCAGGGTAAACACCAGATGAAAATAAGGTACCGGTAATAATTCTGCTTTCCGGTTGTTCAGCCAATCCTCCTTTGCCATGGTCTGGCATTTGGGGCAGTGACGGTTTCTACAGGAGTTATAGGCATTTTGGGTATGGCCGCAACTGTCGCAGAACTCAACATGCCCTCCTTGAGCCGCTGTCCGGCAGGTAATGATCTGGTTGATAACCCCAACCTGTTCAGGAGAAGCAGAGTATTTGTTTAAAAAATCTTTGCCATGTTTTCTAAAAATGTCAGCGACTTCAATGGCAGGTTTGCTGGTTGGGCTGCTTGTCTCGCAGCCATCTATACTCATTGAATCTTTCCTGTCTTACTTGCCTGATCCATCTCCATTTCCAAAAAGTCAAGCGGACTTTTGATGGTGGAGATAAATTCATCTGACACATGCATATATCCGGCGGTAGTGGAAAGGGCAACATGCCCCATCATGCGTTTAATGGCATATATTTGAACTTTTTGTTCCATAAGATGAGTGGCAAAACAGTGTCGATTATGTTCAGCTGAACATAATCGACATTATGCTGAGTAAAGAATTATGTTAAGTGATAGCATTTTGAATAAAATAAAGTACTGTTTTTTAGGATAAATTTTCTTATTCAACTTAACATAATTCTTGGACAAGAGTTCTTTACGTTAAGACTTCCGTAGAACTAAAGATTTTTAAGGAATTCCAGAAGTTCGTCGTTCGGTCGATATTTGCCGGGAATAACATCCAGAGGGATTGTCTTGGCAAGTGCCAGCTCTTTCATCTGCAAGTTTGCGTGAATATAGCATTGGACTGTCTCCATTGTTTCATGCCCAAGCCATAGGGCAATCACTGAGCGGTCAACGCCTTGTTGAAGAAGATTCATGGCAGCAGTATGACGCAGCACATGTGGAGTAACGCGCTTTTTATACAGCGATGGACATCTTCTTTTTGCATTTTCTACATGTTTACTCAATAGGTAACCTACGCCATTGCGCGTCAATCTGACCCTTCGTGAGTTTGGAAAAAGTGGGCTTAAGGGCTGATTGGGGATTTCACGCATCCATGCCTTCAATGCTTGAGTGACTTCTTTTCTAAGTGGTGTACAGCGTTCTTTACGCCCTTTGCCTTTGCATCTTACATGGGAAATGTCACCCCAAATGACGTCTTCTCTATTAAGACTGACAAGTTCAGAAACACGTAATCCTGTCTGTATGGCAACGAGCAAAAGTATTTTATCCCGGCGCCCTGTCCATTTGGATTCATCGGGAATAGACAGAAGCACAATTACCTCTTCAATAGTAAGGTACTCCACAAGACTTCGATCTGAGCGTTTTCCGGGAATTGCCAATACCCGTTGAATCAACCCACTGTACATAGGTTCGCGAAATGCTGCGTATTTGAAAAATGAATGAATGGCCGACAGCCTCGCATTTATAGTTCTTATAGAATTGCCACGTTCAGCTTCCAGCCAATCAAGAAATGCACCGATAAAAGGGGCCTGTAGATCTTCCAAGGTGAGATTGTTAGGAGATTTACGCAAACGCTCTTCCGCAAACTTGAAAAGTAGACAAAACGCATCTCGATAGCTTGCAATCGTCGTGGCACTTGCTCGGCGTTGTTTCATGAGGCGTTCGACAAAAAATGCTTGAAGTAAACCAAGAAACCCAAGATAAGTATCCATCATGGCAGCCCTCCTTTAAAAATATCCAAACGATCAGTAACCAATTTTAAAAGTTCAGGCACAGCTGTCAAATACCAGTAGGTGTCTTTAACATGTCTGTGGCCGAGATAGGTGGATAGATAAGGCATGCGTTGTTCAACGTTGACACTCGATTGATACCAACGCAACAATGTTTTTACTGTGAAAGTATGGCGGAAATCATGCAAACGGGGCCCATGTTTTTCTAAAGAATTTCGCAATCCGATTTGATGGGACAACTTAATGAACGTGTGGCGGACGATCCCGTAAGTTAGGCGATGTCCGGCCTCGGAAATAAAGAAGCTCCGGGCCTTGGGTACCGCAATAACTCGGTCTCTCAAAGACTCATAAGCTTTGAGTTTATATTGGACGGATTTATGGATGGGAAGCAGGCGGGACTTGCCGAATTTGGAATGCCGAACAGTTAAAATTCCTTTTGTTAAGTCTACATCTTGTATGTCAAGGCTAATTGTCTCACCGATTCGCATTCCAGTAGCAGAAAGTAATCCGAAAAGAGTTTCATACGTCGCTGCTCTTAATCCAACAGGAGAGGAAAGATCTACTGCAGCCTCAAGGAGGTGGAGAACTTCTTGATCGCTGTAAATATATGGTGTTTTACGATGGTAACGGTGTGGAAGCAAATATTGAGATGGAATTTCGGTACGCGGGTCTATGGTACTACAATACGATGCAAAGATCCGAATTATACTAAGTCGCCTGCCCCAGTGTGCAGGTAAACATTTTTGAGGCTGCATCGCCCATTCAAGAGACAGGTCAACTGTGATAAAATCACTTCCTCGTTGTTGCAGAAAATCAACAAATTGAGGAAGCAGGAAGCCTTCGTTGAGCAGTTTGAATCCCAAAGATCGTCTCATTTTTAAATATTGCTGAACGGTTATTTCTATTTTGCTCATACGTCACCTCCTGGCCAAGGCTGGGCAAGAGAAACCAGAGATTCTAAATCAACTTTCATGTAAATTTCGGTTGTAATCGGAGAGCAATGACGTAATACCTCGGCAATTTCATTCAGGGTGGCCCCACCGTCGAGCATTCGAACGGCCAGAGAATGACGCAATAAGTGTGCACCTTTTCGAGCAATGTTGATTCCGGCACGAGCAAGAGCACGCTGGACAACGTTGCAAACAGCTGTGGACGTTGCAAATCCTTGCCGGGGTGCCTTCGCACGGATAAATACTCTGCGTGTTGCGCAACGGGGACGTCCATTCAGCAGGTAATTGGCGAGAGCTTCACCAACATCTTGTTGAAGGGGTAAGCAATCCTGCTGTCCTCCTTTACCCCGTACTGTCAACTGACCAAGCTCCCAATGGATATCCTCCAACTGCATGTTTTTGATTTCGCAAGCACGCAGTCCCAAACGAGCCAAAAAGAGGAGTATTGCATGGTCACGCAATCCTACTTCAGAACTATGATCGGTAGCCGCCAGAATGGCTTCAACTTGCTCTGCCCCGAGAAATTTAGGCAGAGGGGAAAGCTTCCATTCCGCTACAGTAGGCACAGATGGAGAAAAGTCTGTTGGTGTTTTGCCTGAGAGGTAGAGATAGCGTAATAAGGACCTCAACGCTGACGTTATCAACGTATATCGAGGTGCCTTCAAGCGTGCCGATTGGCATATGAATTCCGTCACCTTTTGACAAGACAAATCAACCTCAGTTTGATTATCTGAATTTTGAGAAAGGAAAAGTGATGCTATGCGAGTATAGGTGATAATCGTGCTCTCTGAAAGCCTTCTTTCATATTTCAGATATCGGGAAAAGCTCTCCACAAGACATTGCAAAACACTTGTCGTTTTTTCGGAAGGAGTAGATAATACGCCAATTTCATGTAAATATTTTAATAAATTGAGCAGACAAGCAAGCTCTCCACGCCTGACATATCCAGGCCGTGGATGTTCTTTAAAAAAAGCTATGACTGTTTGTTTATCTATGTTTGTTAAAGTTTGACCTTGGCAGCCAAGCCACATAGAGAAACGTTTCAAAATCACAATTTTGCTTTTCAAAGTTGTGTTGCTATACCCTTGTTGCCGGAGCCTATCTGCGAATAAGGATATATGTTGACCCAATGGCCCACCATTAGCCTTTGCAGATGTAATTTGAGATAATTTTTTTCCCATAATCTCCTCCTTTCTTGATTAAAGAGTCTACAAGAAAGAATATGAATTAGAATTAGAATTAGAATTATGTTGAGTAGGAAAAAAAATCAAACTTACTAACGTATTAGAATTTAAAGATTATAAGGTTTTGATGTCAATAATACTTGGCATAATTCTTTACTCAACATAATGTCGAAGTGTGTGAATGACACGCCCTCTTGTGATACCGGCTCTGTCTTTAGCTTGATAATAAATTTGCTGAGCAGTGCCGATGGCCATGGGTTTGGCTTTATCTGAACCAAAAAAAATATACTTTTCAGGCCGATATTCCCGCCAATATTTTTCAAGTTCCGATAAAAAACGTGATGAAAGAATTGTGTATCTATCTTTACGCCCTTTACCCTGCTCAACCCGGATCATCATTCGAGATCTTTCAATATGAACCGGCTGAAGTGCAACAGCCTCACTCACTCTTAAACCGCCACTATAAACGCAGAGAAGGAGTGTGCGATGCTTCATATTTTTACAGGAATTGATCAGTTTGTTGACATCAGCCTGGCTTAAAATAGTAGGAAGTTGTTTTTGGCGTGGACGAGGAGGAATCACTGTCCTGGTATCTCTGGACAGTATCTCTTCATAGAATAGTTTCACTCCACAAAAGATTACATTACAGCTGCTCCAGGCATATTTGCGCTCTTCAAGGAGGTACACAAAATAGTCTTGAATCTGCTCATCCGACAATTTATCCGGGCTTTTGTGATAGTGATTGGCAAGGCCTTTTACGGCACCTATGTAGGCTTCATGAGTTTTGGGCGAAAATCTTTTAAAGGTGAGATGATTCTGGAAACGTTTGCTTAATGGTGTCATTTTTCTCTCCTGATAATAAGGGTTAATATTCAGGAGAGAGTATGCTGCTTTCTGG
>CAKZLA010000494.1 GCA_937124525.1 uncultured Desulfobacterium sp. | reverse complement strand
CAAGATTAGCTGAAAACCATACACCTGCACCTGGAGATGTTCGAAGTGCACTACAAATTATTTCGTTAATTGAAATACGATCGACATCAATGTTATTAGCTACCATCCAAGTATTCAACTCAGTAGCACTAAGAACTTCGTCCGGATAACTTGCATGCCACGAAACAACATCAGGCAAAACATTATTGTCACCATCTGTGGGGAAATGGCCGGAGACCCTGTTAATGTGCCGGTGCTCATGGGGTTGGGCTTCACCGAGCTTTCCATGAACCCCGGCTCCATTCCCGTGATTAAACAGGTAATCCGAAAGCTCAATTACCAGGATGTCTGCAAAACAGCAAAAACAGTGCTTAGCATGGATAACACCGAAGAAATATACCGATTTATCCAGGCAACATACAAGGATATCCTTGAATAGTTTGGGGTTGATCATAGTTGATCATAAGATGGGCCACTCATCCGGTTGCTGAATTTATACCGTCTTCACCTCTCTGTCATGATAAGATCTATTTCTGTATTTAAAAAATTCGGTTCAAAGTGGCCGAAGTTATGATCAAGCCCGACAGTTTCCATCCCTGATGGACCAGCCCTTCTAAATTTGGCTCAGAATCCAGGAAGGCTCCGAACCATCCCGGAAACCAAAATTTCAAATGGCTGATGATGAACACAGGCGCAGAGCTTTTAATAAAAAAATTATTGTAACCCAGCGTAGCAAAATTAATAAAAAAATTCAGACAGGTCGTTAAACAAATGGAATCTGATCACATAAAAATTATTGCAAACAATCGTAAGGCACGGCATGAATACCATATTTCCGATGAGGTGGAGGCTGGCATTGTATTGGTGGGCACCGAGGTAAAATCCATCCGGGAGGGCAGAGTCAATATCAAAGATTCCTATGCAGACATTAAAAACGGTGAGGTGTTTCTCCGGCAACTTCACATTTCCCCTTACAAGCACGCCTATTATGACAATCACGACGCCATGCGCACCCGAAAACTGTTGCTCCATCGCCGGGAAATCAATAAACTCACCGTTAAAATCAATGAACGGGGATTTACCATTATTCCGCTGAAAATTTACTTCAAAAATGGTAAAATAAAAGTGCAACTTGGCCTTGCCAAGGGTAAAAAACTCTACGATAAGAGAAATACAATCAAAGATCGGGACATGCAGCGGGATCTGGATCGAGAAAAGAAAAATTATTAAGTCTGACTTATGTCATTGAAGTTTGAAGCTTTTAACAGTATCCTTGTGCCTCCGCACATATCATCATAAAGTTTCAGACAAAAGTATCAACAACAAAAATAGGACCCCCTCTGGGATACCCTCCCGGAAACCAATACAAGCATTTTAATGACAATAATGAGTTTACCCTCCTTGACACAAGGACGACATGGCCATTCCACCACCAAATAACTCCCCCATAAAACCAGATGAAATCATTGGAATTTTGTTGCGGTACAGATGGTTGGTGGTAATCCCCTTGTGTATTACCCTCACTGTGGGACTCTATCTGGCCTTGACCATCCCCCGGGTATATTCGGCATCCACCACCATCCTGGTCCAAGCCCAGAAGGTACCGGGAAGCTATGTAAAATCCATTGTCACCACTGGTATTGATGATCGCATTAATACCATTTCCCAGCAGATTTTAAGCCAGAGTAATCTGGAAAAAATCATTGGTCAGTTCGGACTGTTCCAGGAACAAGGAAAGCGCAAGTGGTTCCTGGAAGATAAAATCAAAAACCTCCAAAAACGGATACATGTAAACCTCACCCGGGCTCGTAAAGGCACTGATGCCTTTACCATTACTTACAAAGGCACCCATCCTGAAAGGGTGATGAACATCACCAATACCCTGGCAGGACTCTACATGGATGAAAATCTTAAACTCAGGGAAGCCCAGGCCGTGGGTACCAGCGAATTTCTGGATTCTGAACTAAAGAAAACCCGAAAAAAACTGGTGGAAAAAGAGCAAATTCTGTCTGAGTATCGATCAAAATACATGGGGGGACTGCCCGATGAGTTAGAGTCCAACCTCAGAACCATGGACAGATTACAGCAACAACTCACCGATCGCCAAACCATGCTCCGGGAGATACGCAACAGCATTGCCACTTTCAAGGCCCAGATGGTTCAGCTACAGGAGTCCAAATCCCAGGCCAAGGATGCCATGGCCCGCCAGATGATCATCTCTTCCGGGGAAACCCAGTCCCTTATGTCTGATACTGCCACCCGTCTGGCCCGGGCAGAATTTGAGCTGGAAGAATTACTGCTGCGCTATACGGACAAGCATCCGGATGTGATAAAAAAACGTACCACCATTGCCCGACTCAAACGTCTTGAAGAAACCGAAGCACCCGCGGGTTTGGAAAAAACAATATCGGAAAAAACGGAAAACGCAACCAGGGGACAAAACCATGCGTCGGCCACGGGGACAAATATCCAGTACAGCCTTCAATTGAATCAGCATGAAAATGAAGCGGCACAGATTCAACGGGAAATCACCGATATAAAAGCCCGCATGAAACTATACCAGCGACGGGTGGATGAAACCCCCCGCCGGGAGCAGGAGTTAAGAGCCCTGGAAAGGGATTACGGCAATATCCAGGAAATATACAGCTCCCTGATGGACAGAAGACTGGAGGCAGAACTTTCAGTTAACATGGAAAAAAAACAAAAGGGAGAGCAATTTCGTATTCTGGACCCGGCCAGGCTCCCCCAGCGTCCCATCTCCCCGGATGTAAAAAAACTCTTTGTTTTTTCCACCGCAGCTGGCATGGGTACCAGTGGTGGCATTATCTTCTTGTTGATATTTCTTGACAATACGATCCGCCGGGATGAAGACATTGAAGAAAATCTGGGGCTGCCCATCCTGGCCAGTGTCCCCCCACTTAAAAAAAAAAAAGATCGCCTGCGCAATCGACTGGAACTTGTGGGATTTATATTAATGGCAGGATATGTGCTGTTTCTGCTGGCTGGATTTGCCTTTGTTAATATCAAAGGGGTGGATCAAATAATGAACCACCTTAGTTAATGCCTTCACCAATTTTATTCTGGCTTATATTTCAACATACATATGGTGAGTAGGTCACCCATATTGACACAATATACAGTACTATTATTACCAAGTTTTAGATAGATCTTGAATTTGGCGAAGGTATTGTTAGTTAAAAAGGGGAAAGGTTCTTTTGGGAAAAATATCCAAAGCACTGGAAAAATCAAAACAAAATATTTCTGGTAAATCAAGACAAAGCCCTCCCAATGCAAGCGTGTCCGGAAAGATAGGAACTCCTGCCATCCCCCCCCCCGGACAACAGCCTGGAGTGACCCGGAAAAATATTTTTCCAAGGGATTTACCCCAGGCTCCACCGTCATTGATGAATAAAGCTTCAACCACCCCACAACACCCTGGGAAAATGATCCAACCACCGGAGCCCCATGGGTCTGTGGTGGCTTATCACAGGCCCCACTCCCCCGAGGCAGAGCAATTTCGCATGTTGAAAACCGCCATCATGTTCCCGGACAGCGGCACACCGCCCCGGACCATCATGATCACCAGCAGTGCCCCGGGGGAAGGTAAATCCTTTGTGGCAGCCAATCTTGCCACCAGCATTGCCAAGGGCATTGACGAGTATGTCCTACTAATGGACTGCGACCTTAGACTCCCCACCCTCCACCGGATATTCAAATTTCCAGACAATACTCCAGGTCTCACGGAATACCTCACCCGGGGCACTCCCCTTGCTTCTCTCCTTAGAAGAACAACCATAGAAAAATTGACCCTTCTACCCTGCGGTATCCCGCCCCCAAATCCTTCTGAGCTTATATCTTCGGATCAGATGAGAAGATTACTCCAGGAGGTGAGGTCCAGATATCCAGACAGATATATTATCATTGACGCACCGCCCCCGGACGTCACTGCTGAAGCCAGTGCACTGGCACGCCAAGTGGATGGCATTGTCATTGTTGTCAAAACCGGTTATTCAAAAAAAAATGCTCTCAAGGAAATTGTGGAAACCTATGGCAGGAAGAAAATTCTTGGAGTGGTAAAAAATTATGCTGAAAAATCAAAAACATACCACTATGGATAACTAAATTATGTGCTGGTCACAAGACCACTCTGGGAAGGGGGCATTGCACAGATTTTATTGAGAGAATACTATGGATAGGAAGGAGGAGAGGAAGAATAATCTTCTCGCCAGCCCTAATCCCAAAAACAGACCACAAAGCTGAATCATTAAGGAATGAGTCCGAAATAACATACCTATTTAAAAATTGGGAACACTCTTTCCTTCAACGGTAGTGTGTTCGGAGCTCTCCCGCTACTACTTTGATTATGATTTTGACTCTTTCTGATCAATTCAAAATAGAATGCGCTCAAATAAAGCTCTTTAACAGATATCCTCGTCAGTCATAAGTTCTCGTTATGCCTTGGTCTGAATTTGGATAACCGAATGAAATCATTCGATCTGAGTTTTAAAAAAGCACTTATTCTGGCCTAATAATTTCAACAAGTTATGAGAACTTATGACTCTTGAGAGATATCGAACACCAGATTGATTAACAATCGAGCAATAAAAAGCATCACAACAAGGCGATTTATTGTAACTATAGAATCGCACTGCCCATTGATTTATAATCAAAGCAGTAGTGGGAGAGCAACGTGTGTTCTGAAATAGGCAAATTATTTAAGAAAAATTCCTAAACAAGTACTCAGCCCCTGTTAAAGACATCAGGGGGAATTCTTGCTAATTTTTTATAGATGTTGTAATCATCAAGTGTAACTTAAGGGGCGGAGCTGTGCATTGTGAAACCGACCCTAAAAAGTCAAGCATCTTGTGGACCATCCAAAATGGTTTTATGCTTTTGGGAAAACGATTCGGGATACTTCATCCAATGCTTGATGTTGTCACAGCATTCCCCTTAATTTCTGAAAATCTCCTCAAAAAAGTGTCAACTATGTTTAAGGCAATGTGAAAAATACCAAAGTCAAATAATCGACTCACCCAATACCGTGATCGGAGAAATAAGATGAGATATAAACACAGGTGGCTCATTGCAGGAATGCTGTGCTGTATACTGCTGACAAGCCACGGCGCACTGGCTAACCCCCAAAAAGCCATGAACACGGACTACATCATTGGAAATGGCGATGTCTTGCGAATTTTCACATGGAAGGAACCGGATCTTTCAGTGGACGTGGCAGCGGTGCGCCTGGATGGCAAAATAACGTTCCCACTGGTCAACGATATAAAAGCTGCCGGCCTTTCCACCATGGCTCTAAAAAAAGAACTGGAAAGCCGATTGGCAGGCTATGTGGAGTCACCCATTGTCACTGTGATGCTGTTGCAGGCAGTGAGTCGACGATATTATGTCCTGGGAGAAGTCAAACGGGTGGGGGAATATCCCATTGAAAAAAAAATGACTGTGATGCAAGCCTTTGCCGTTGCCGGCGGTTTCACCGAATGGGCATCTAAAAACGAAATTTTGCTTATTCGACAGGTGAGCGGCAAGGAAAAAATATTTCGGATTAAATATAAAGATATTCTCAAGGGAAAAAGTTCGGATAATAATTTCCTCATCCAGGCAGATGACACCATTGTTGTGCCTTGATGATAATATGAACCATTTCAGGAGAATTCTTTTAAATGCATAGATTGATTCGAATGGATTCCATATGTCTTCTGGCAGTCCTGCTTTTTATTTTATTCTGCGTTATGCCCGTGGAAGTAGGTGCTGGCATGAAAGCAGAATTTCATCCGGTGCTGTATGTATCCGGCAACTACACCGACAATGAAGATCAGACAAAGTCCAACAAAAACGAAACGCATTATATGGTTTATGGTTCAGCACTTTCGCTGCGCTTTGTCCAGAAAAATGCCAGCGTGGATCTGAATTACACCCCAGAATTCATTGATCGTGAGTCCAATGATGAGGACGGTGATTCTCTACATCACAACGCATCTATAATGGCAGATATCCAGGCATCCCCCAGGGTGGCCATGAATCTGAGTGTCAACTATGACGGTCATGATAATGATGTGGACAATGAGGCCTGGCGAACCAGTGGAAACTTTGGCACCACCATGGCCATTTCCAAAAAAACCAATGGTGAAATCAATCTGGATTATGCCAACGCCTTTGATCGTCGTAAAACCACCGGCACCTACCGGGAGCAAACCGATTATGGTGGATCTGTGGCTGTGACTCACCAATTTGGTTATAATAATCAGCTGAGCCTCTCTCTGGATTATAGCTCAGTGGATTATGAGCCCCCGGTTGATGAGGATTATGATTCCTGGTCCCCGGGGATATCCGTGTCATACTGGATAAATCCCTGCTGGGGAACGGATCTTTCTGTAACATATGAAAAAATAAATTATGATATTTTAAACTATGATGTAAATTCCGGCACAGGCACATTTCGTCTCATCCGCTGCATTGATTCCCATTTCAAATTCTATTCACAATATAAACATATTTACACAAAGAGAGACGGCAACAGGGAAAACAGCTACCTGCCCTCCATGGGATTTGACTGGGATGTCACAGAGGATTCCGGGGTCTCTCTGGGGCTGGGATATCTTTACCAGGAATGGGAAAATAAAAACAACGGGCGTCTTTTTGTGGATGCAAATGTATTCAAACAAGTGGACTTTTCCCGCCATGCCAATGTGATTTTAACAGCGTCCAGCGCCATTTATCCCAGCAGTGAAGAAGGTGCGGATCTGGGCTTCCAGGTCCAGTATCGCAGTGGATTCCTTTTAAACTGGGATGTTATGGAAGCTTTGTCTTGGAATTTAAGCGGTGCCTGGACCCAGGATGAATTCACTGAACCCGACGTGGATCGTACCGATAGTATCCTGGACGCTTCCACTGGACTTTCCTGGTCTCCCTGGTACTGGGGAACACTTGAATTTACCTACACCTACGAAGATTACCGCACCGACAGCGATTTGCGGGAGGATTACCAGGAGCACCGGGGCACTGTCACTTTCCGGCTTCATCCGGCCTTTGGCTTGGCAGGGAAAGGCCCTGGTCCCACCCGGGAAAATGTTGAAGAACGCATTTATGGTTTGAATTAGGCAAAACTGAATCATGGATGAAATACAAAATAACATGGCAAACAACCAGGCATTCTCAATTCTGATCACAGTGGATGTGGAAGACTGGTTCCAGGTGGAAAATTTCAAGCCCTGGATTGCCCATGGGTCCTGGGACACCCGTGAACTGCGGGTGGAAAAAAACTGCCATCGCCTCATGGATCTTTTTGACAGTATTCCCGGGGTGAGGGTGCGTGCCACTTTCTTTATATTAGGGTGGATTGCCGTTCGCCTGCCAAAACTTGTGAAAGAAATCCAACGCCGGGGTCACGAGGTGGCCTCCCATGGATTTAGCCATGATCTTTGCACCAATGTTTCACGGAAGTACCTCCTGAAAGATCTGATTCGCAGCCGGAAAATCCTTGAAGACATCACCGGAAATCGGGTAAAGGGCTACCGGGCCCCCAGTTTTGCCATCAACAATGGAATTCTATCCCTCATTGAAGAGACCGGTTATGTCTATGATTCAAGTTATAATTCCTTTGATGCTCATGGCAGGTATGGCTCCATTGACGTTGCAGGCAAAAAGCGCAACGGCATTACCATTGAATTCTCAGATGCCTTTCAGGAAATTCCGGTGAGCAATTTTGTGTTTAAGGACAAAACCTTTCCCCTGGGGGGAGGGGGATATTTCCGCCTGTTACCATTTTCTTTTTTTAAGCAGGGACTCAAGCATGTATTAAAAACAGAAAATGCCTTTGTTTTTTACATGCATCCCTGGGAAATAGATCCTGATCAACCCCGGGTGGGCCAGGCCTCGGCGGGATTCCGGTTTAGGCATTATGTCAATCTTGAAAAAACAGAGAGTAAACTAAGAGCGTTGATAAAATCTTTTCATCATTGCAATTTTCTTTCCTGCTCGGATTTTCTGAAAATTCAGAAATTATGAATCTCAATCAGGCTCACCCCCAGGCCTGACTCATTCCCAAATGCCGGATGTTGTGATCAAGCCCGCAAACCAATTGATGCTGTCAGTTCCATGTGGGTCAACCCAACGCCAGAAATGATAAACAGGGCCATATTTCGGATCATGGAGAATATAAATTGTCTTTAACCCGTACAATTATAGCTGTATTGATTCTGACCGTCACCGCCCTGGCAACCCAAGTGCTGAGCCGCTCGGAAAGCATTTATCCCAACCGGCCCTTTGCCCAATTTCCAATGAGCATTGACACATGGCAGGGGACAAGGTCGAACCTGGATTTAAATATATATAATATCCTTGGGGTGGAGGATTATGTCCTTAGCACTTACCGCAATCCCCGGGGCAAAAGCGTCAATCTTTATGTGGGCTTTTACCAGAGTCAAAAAGAAGGGGATCTGATTCATTCCCCAAAAAACTGCATGCCCGGTGCCGGATGGCATATCCTTGAAACCACCCGGGAATCTGTTCAATTCAAGGGTGAGGATGGACCGTCCAAAGTAGCCCGGCTGCTGCTTGAAAAGGGAAGAGACCGGCAGGTGGTGTTGTATTGGTTTCAGTCCCGGGGCCGGATCATTGCATCGGAATATATGCAAAAAATATGGCTGGTCATTGATGCCATTACCCGGCAGCGAACGGATGGCTCCTTTGTCCGGTTGATTGCCCCGGTGACGGACAATGAAGTGGCCACGCTTGAAATGCTAAATGAATTTGCAAGGCAGATCAAACCCCATCTGGATAACTTTATTCCCTTGTAAATTTGCGGACCTGTGCGGAGAATATCATCTTTAGAAGCAATATGTTATGAGGGTTGTTTTTTTGGACCTTGTGCACTAAAACGGTTATTAAACAATAACAGTGAAAGTACTAAAAAACTATACCTTCAAGTAATTATATTTTAAAGTAATATTCTCCGCACAGGTCCAAATTTGCTGTTAGGTGGGGACGACTCAGAGTTTCATTATTGACATTTTTGTTAAAAATATGGGACACTGACAAAACCCTCAGCATCGAATGACGCAAGTCTGACCCTATTGCCCCACCAATGATGATGGCTATCCAATATTATGACCTCGCCAGTCCTAAGTTCTTTGCATGTTGTGTATGAATATTTGCTAACCCTCTGAAATTATCGAGCCTGTACCTTAAAATTTGATTTTATAGACATTAATAATTTCAATGAGTTATGAAAACTTAGGACACTTGAGTTGTGACTATATCTCAATTTTAAATTTTGAACTATGAAAGGGTACACTCATTTCAATACCTTATATTTGAAGTGTAGACTCAATATAACCACTTGATTTTATTATTTAAAACAACAGCTACTCCAACTCCCTTTATGAGTAACGGAATTCGTCAAACAAATGGAAAATAAATGAAACTGCCCGTAAAACCCTATACTATATTTCAAATTCTTCTGGTGGTCTTCAGTTTTTTTTTCCTGTATGCCCATGCCGTTGCCACCCTGATATCGGACTGGTCCAATGACCCCAATTTTTCCCATGGATTTTTCATTGTCCCCATGGCCCTTTATATGGTCTGGATAAAAAAAGAAAAATTGGCCACCATGAACCCGAGCCCTTCCAACCAAGGACTTTTCATTATATTTTTCGGCGTGATGATCCACTTGGCCGGGCATACCGGTGCCGAGCTGTTCCTAATGCGATTTTCCATGATTGTCACCCTGGCGGGCATTCTTGTGTTTTTTATGGGATGGACATTTTTAAAGGCATTGATCATTCCTGTAATTTTCCTTATCCTCATGATTCCCATCCCCGCTATTATCTGGAACAAGCTTGCCTTTCCTTTACAGCTTCTGGCGGCCCGGCTTTCCTCAGACCTGATTCAAATTCTCCAGATTCCCGTTTTCAGGGAAGGAAATATCCTTCAACTGCCCAATACCTCACTGGAAGTGGTGGATGCCTGCTCGGGGCTGCGATCGCTTACCTCCCTCATTGCCCTCACCGGGTTGTTTGCATATATTGCCCCGCTGACAGACTTTAAAAAATGGGTGCTGTTCTTCTCGGCCATTCCCATTGCCGTGGCGGTGAATGTCATCAGACTAACCTTCACCGCAGCCATGGCCTTCTGGATAAGCCCGGACATGGCCCATGGGTTTCTCCATGATGTCTCCGGGATGTTTATCTTTGTGGGGGCTTTAGCCTTGGTGTATCTGGTATTTTCCATTGAAAGATTTTTTGAAAAACGCCAAAAAAACGGAATTGTTCATAAAACAGATCCTGCATCTTAAGTGGGGCCTCCTCCTCAGAATGGCCGATGTTGAGATCAAGCCTTAGAATACATATGGAATTTCTTTGAAAACATCCCCTGTTACAAACATAATTTTGGCATCATCCACAGAGAAACCCCTTTGGGATGACTATGTATTAAAGCATCCCCATGGCATTGCATATCAATTGTTTGCCTTCCGGAAGGCCATTGAGTGTGCCTTTGGATTTAAATGTGTCTACCTCATGGCAATTAACGGAAACCGGGTTCAGGGAGTACTGCCCTTGGTTCATGTGCATGTGCCTGGGTTAAAAGGCAGCCTTGTTTCCCTTCCCTATTGTGATGCCGGTGGCATCTTGGCTGATTCCGAGTCAATACACACCCGGCTTTTGCTCCATGCCCTGTCCCTGGCAAAGGAAATGGGTATTTCAAGGGTGCCTGTTCGTTCTATTGTACCCTTTGCCGGTATAAATCCAGACCTGACCCGGCACCCGGGAAAAGTCCGGCTGGTGCTGTCATTACCAGATAATTCAGATAAGTTACTTGGCGGGTTCAAGGCAAAGGTGAGAAGTCAGATAAAAAAACCCCTCAAGGACGGCCTGACCTTTCACATGGGGGGCAGGGAACTGTGCCGTCCTTTTTTCCGAATATTTGCTGAAAATATGCGGGATCTGGGTTCTCCTGTACATTCATTTAATTGGATACAGCAGGTAATGAAGGCTTTTGGCAACAGGGCACACATTGGTGTTGTCCGTCTACCTGACCGCACTCCGGCGGCAGCCGGGATATTGTTGTGCCATCCTGCCAGGGTGTCCATTCCCTGGGCCTCTTCCCTGCGACGGTGCAATGCCCTGAACCCCAACATGCTACTCTATTGGCACTTTTTAAAATTCTCAACCAATGCCGGTTACCCTGTGTTTGATTTTGGCCGATCCACCCCCCGGGAAGGCACCTTTCGCTTTAAAAAACAATGGGGAGCACTTCCAGAGTCCCTCCATTGGGGAAAATTTTCAATGCCCGGTAATCAAAAAATTGTTTGCCATGGCATCCAGAACACCACCGGTCGTTCCAATAAAAGAGAGTTACTGGCCCGGGGCATTATGGCCATGCCATTGTCTTTGTCCACCTGTCTTGGAACCATGGCCCGACGTTTTATCACCCTATGATTACTGGATCTGTAACAATACTACTACAGCAAATCTTAAATCGGGGTATAACGCAACTGAAAAACACCTGATATTCAAAGATTTTTCTCACGAATAACCCCGAGAACTTTATGATTCGGTGAACGGGCGCATTCCCATTTTCCCGGTCGGAGTTTTAAACCTTTGATTTTTAATGATATACTTTTTGAATCAATTTTTTAGCAAATCAATAACTTATAGAAGGTGCCGGGAAAATGGGAATGCGCCCGGCGGCGTAAATCATTTAAGATAGTAAATAGGGGTCCGTAAAACGGGGGGCACCGGGGTGGAGGAGGTCCAAGGAATCTGGCGTTCATCGGTGTCGGCCATCACGGCCAAACCGGTTTCACGGAACATATCCTGGACGGTGAGGCTGGGGTTTTTGAGACATTTCAACAGATGGGCAGCATATGTGCTGTTGCGGCCATTACCGTTTACCGTCTTCGGCCTTGGACCCCGGTGCCGTGGTAAAGGCCACAATGGTGCCTTTGGGGCGTAAATAGGGGCAAAGCCCTTTTCATCGCTGCGAAAATTTCTGAAAGGATTGTCCTGGCAGACGTCCAGGATAACGATGAATTGTTGAAAGGCTGAAAGATTATAAACATGGCACCGGGCATAAACCTGAATGCAAATCCGATGGGCAGGAACATTCCAGCCGGCCACGCTTCTGGAAAGATGTGGAGCTCAATGCCAGGGCTATTTTCAGGAAGCAATTCCAGGTACATTTTACTTAATGACTCGCAATTAAGTAAGGTGTCCCCCGATTCCCTGGCAATTAAGTAAGGTGTCCCCCGATTCTGCTGGCAGACGTCCAGGATAACGATGTTGAGCTTGCTGCCAGCCTGCTGCATCCGGGCCAGAACCCAGTCGGCCTTTAACTGCCTCAAACTCCACATCTGCCTTGGTAACCCATCTTCAGGTGCTTCTAACCTCAACACTATTGTGAACAGTTTTTTGCTTTTTTAAATTTTTGACGATCTGGATCATCTTCTCTTTTTTGAAAATACTTTTGTAAAACATATCCTCTCAAATCCTAAGGCCACCACTACAAATTTTTGCAGACGCAGGTTGCCATGTCTTTGCTCAAGCTTGTTACCGTACTCTTTTACCTGTTTTTTGCCATCTTCCATCTGCTTTATAATTTCAGGAAGACTGTAAAGCTCATCTTCAGACAGCTTTTTTGCCTTATCGGCGCTTATTCCTGCACTTTTAAGCTGTACAAATTTGAATTCAATTAAAACATCAAATATTTTACCATACCTTTTGTCAGGCCTGATGATCATGGTTAAATCTGCATACCGGCGGTCGATTTCTTTTTCAGAATCCATGATATAAATAATATCATTATATAAAAGAGTTAAAAATGCGGTCTTTACAGTCAGTTCATTGGCCCATCTGTAATCGCGGTTATGAAAAACCTTGAAATATCTCTCTTCCATAAACTTGCACAAGGGAGCCATGTCCCCTTTTTGATACACTTTTTCTGCGGCAAGCTTTCCATTGTCCCTGTCATCAGGCTCAGGCAAAAGCATCTTTTGAACCCGTTCCACATAAAGACTTTGCATAACAAGATTGGGAACTTTTAAGATTATTTTTAGATCTTCTGTATCTCCTGCAATGGTAAGTACTCCGAAATAATAGAGAAAAGATACTAAAAATGTATTGTCCCGGGATTTATCCGTCAGCATCTCTTCTATACCGAATCGTTTACTGATTTTTTCTGTTACAACCTGCTGATTTTTTTCCATCAGACTCATTAACAGATCACTCCCCTTTGGAATTTGAGCAATGTATTTAAGCTTTGCCTCATCTACCGCAAGATTATCATCCAGCATCTCTCTTGGATAACTGCATGATTTTTCAAACTGCTCTAAGAAATACAAACAAAGAGTTGGATTATAAATTTGCTTGTCTGCTTTATGGGAAAAAGTATAGCCGTTGTAATAAGTCTGCATTAAACTTACAGCCTCTTTGATTTTTTCTTTTTCAAAACCACATTTATCAACAATCTCCTTAAGTACATTCTCAATCTCATTCTGCTTAAATCCGCAAAGATCATTAAATTCAGGCTCAAAGTAGATATTTTTTGCAATATTATATCCGCTTGTAATATCACTCATAACAACAGGTGAAACCCCTGTAATAAATACACGATCAAACATGGAACTTGATGTTAAGGCTTTTACGGTTTTAAAAAAAGTTCTAAGCGGACCCTCCTCATGCACAAGAGCCTTATATCTGCCTTCAGAGCTTTGAACTCCCATCATAACTGTATTTGCAAAATTATCATATTCATCTATTAGAAGGTATACAGGGTATGGGGTCATGCGGGCTGAAGTGATAAGAGATTTCATTGAAAAAAGGGCATCTTCCCGATCAATCTCAATTGCAGGCAGTGCAAATCCTTTATAATTATAAATTTTATAAAATTCGATAATACATGCATTAATATGATTAAAAAGAGCCTTTTTAACATCTTCAGCGCTGCCTGTGGGATCAACACATGAAAAATCTAATTTTAAAATAAAGTATGAATTACGCAACTCAGTGGGATGTTTCCCAACCTTCAATCCACCGAAAATTTCTTCAAACTCATCTTTTTTTGCCACATCATAGTAATTTTCCAACATGGAGAGTACAAGGCTTTTACCAAAGCGCCTGGGACGAATAAATAATTGTGATTTTGTATTTTCAAGAAGAAGAATTTTATCTGTTCTGTCACAATAAAAATAATTCTCCCTGATAATACTACTAAAATCAGATATTCCGTATGGATATTTCATTGCCTGCCCTTTTTTTTTGATAGCCGGGATTGTTTTTTTAATTGTTTCTTTATCAGGCAAGCCCATTCCGTCACCTCCTTTTTATTTTTTCAATAAAATCTTGATTTCTTCCACGCTTCTTTTTTTCATTAAAGTTGATAACAAATAACAAAAACAAACGAGGGACAGACCACGGTTTTCTTATTGACCCGAGGCTTTTTTCCCTTTTCGAGGCCTGCCGGATTTTCCCAGTGTAACCCGAGGTCCCCCAAATTTACTTATTTCATCCTTGAATCTCTCACTTCCAAGGGCAAAATTGCCATTGGTCGACCGACGAATTTCATTAATCACGCCATCACTCAACGCCGTTTCCGGATAAGTCTATAAGAGTTGACCTTCCTTAACATCCTGAAATAAAATATCATTATTATCTCCAGGTCTAAGTTTTAAAAATTTAAAAAAGGAAATAATATGGGCATAATAGAAGAAATTCCTCAAGATGGACAGCAAAAAATATCTGATGCAAACGCAAAAGTGTTGGGGTCAGAAAAGGGGTCAAGTCTGCTATTAACCCTTGGTCGAATCTGGTTTATAAATAGCCATGTCCCGTCCACCCAGTCTACCCAGTCCAACCAGTCCACCCAGAATAGAATATCCAGGAGCCTGGCACCATGTCATGAACCGTGGTAGACGTCTGAGCCCATTTTTTCAGACAAAAAAGATTACCAGGTATTCATTGATTTGTTGGCATCTTTCAAAAGTACCTTACACTTTCTTTGATCATTCCCCATTTGCAGGGGCTTTTCCCAAAAGACTGTAAAGTACTTTTAAGGTCATATAAAGGATGCCGATTTGTTGATCGAAATCAAAGGGATGTGAAATGTAAATATAGCTACATATTGTTTGAGGACAAATCACTACCACATGCTTTTGCAAACGCAGGAAGGAAATATTTCCAGATGTATGCGGCATTTAAGTTGTGTTAGCTTGGGCTTATGGCAGCACCTTTGCCATGATTTTTGGATTTATGCTCTTTATATAGGATGCCAGATCAAAATCAGGTTTGACCATGGTGGGCCACCAGTTTTTGGTATCCGTCCCCTGGGTTAATGCATTTCCTCCTTTGTTGCCATATCTGAAATGGAAATGGGGCTGGCTGTTTTCGTGCTGGTGAATCTTGAGCATAATAATATACCTGTATGCAGAAAAAACAGCGGCTTTGTCCACCGCTTCAAAGGCATACCATTCAAATTTATAATCTTTATAGGTATCGGCAATTGTGCCGGTTGATTTATACTGGTGCGTCACTGCATTTTTGTTTGGGGCATAAAAGACAATGGTATCACCTTTTAAAGAAATACTTTGGCAATCAGTGTGTATCATTTTTTTGAAAAAGTGCCTGATCTGCGCCACAGTATAATTTTTCCCCATCTTTTTGGCTTCAACAGCTACTTTTTCATAAACCGCATCCATTTCAGGGGCAACATTCACAAATTCCCTGCTGATAAATTTGCCCTGCCAATCACTGAAAATATTATCTGATGTCCCGGCCTGAACGTGGGTTGTCATAATCAGACCCAGGCCAACCATTATAATTACCGCCCATACGTTCCTTTTTAAATGCATGTTATTTTTCCTTTACCTTTAAAATTATTGTTTTTAAACTTAAAAATCCACGTTCATACCGATCATTGTATTGAATCCAGATATGGGATAAAGCGCCTCATCTCCGGGATTTCCGCTGCCGCTGCCAATGGCGCTTTCGTCAAACAGGTTGTTGGCCACAAGGTATACCTCAACCTTACCGATCTTTTTTGCATATCTGGCGTTCAACACCCAGAAACCATCGTCTTCATTGGTATTTGCATAGTTGAAATAACGTTTGCCCGTGTACACGGGATTAAATGAAATATCACCGATGGTTTCATTGCGAAAACCCAATGTGCAGGCAAATATCACATCCGGTACCCCGGTCAGTTTGTTTCCCGAATAATCAACACCCATACTGGTGAATTCTTCGAACTTTGATTTCTGCCAGGTAAAATTGGATGAGGCATAAAAATTGCGGGGCAGTTTTGCACTCACGCCCAGTTCAATTCCTTTTGCAGAGGTTTCCCCTGCATTCTCATACTCTGCCGTCCAAGTTGCCTTGGGCATGACAAACTTGTCTTTTACGGTTTGCCAGAAAAAGGCCATATTGTAGTTGAACCAGCCTGCAATATTCCCGCGGAAACCTGCTTCATAAGATTGAAGTTTTTCCGGTTCCAGGTCACCGTTTGTCCAGTAAACCGGTAACCTCACCGGGCTTTTCAGCCCGCTGTTGTAGCCTGCAAAAAAGTTGACTTCATTGCAGAACTGATAGGTAAAACCAATCTTTGGGCTGATATCACCTGTGTTTTGATCCCAGGAATCACTGGCGGCAATATTGGCGGTTTGCTCCAGGTCAAAAAGATCGTACCGGATACCGGCGGTGATTGTGAGTGCATGGGTGACGTGCAGTTCATCCTGTAGATATCCTGCATAACTTACGTCTTTGCGGTTAAAATCCCCGGTGCGGGTGGTCAGGTTGTTAAAGCTTGATGCGGCGAATTTTTCAACATCATAATCATGGTAACGATACTCTCCGCCGATAACCAGCTTGTTTGCCATGCCTGAGATGTCATGGTTAAAGGTCATGCTTATTTCCGGATGGGTCAGGGTCGAATCCAGGTGGGAAAAATAACCCCAGAACATTTGAAAATCCGAGGTCTGGACCTCCATTTTGGCCATGAGTTCATGGGGTCCCAATTGCTGTTGATACACAAGCGCCCCTAAAACGTCTTCGGACTCATAATCATAATCCGCCCCAATACTGGGATTCTGGGAAGGGTCCTGCTCAAACTGATCCCTGGTCAGGCTTACGGCGTAGAGCCCTTTTGTATTGTTGTATGAACCGTGAAAGGTGAGCTGGGCCGTGTCGTTGAGCAGATAGCCCACCCTGGAATAAACATTATTACCATCCTGGTACCCGCCGTCCTGGTACGCATCTTCCCGCTGCCCGGACACATCAATGTAGTATTCCCATTTGTCCTGAATACCGTTGATCACACTATAGGCGTTGCCCCCTCCAAGACTGCTCAAGGCTATCCCTGCCTTACCTTGCACCGGTTTAGTTGCCGTGCGTGTGATGATATTGACCACACCGCCGATGGCCTGGCCGCCGTACTCGGCTGAGGGGGTTTTGGTGATTTCAATACGCTCTATATCATGCACAGCCAGGCGGCTGGCAGAAACGGTTCCGTTTCCTCTGTTGAACTCTATCCCATTGATCATTAAATTCATTCCCCAGGACGTGGAGTCACTTCCCCTGGTACTCATGGAGGTGTCGGCACTTCCGCCGCCAAAAACGTTGCCGGAAAAATAAAGCCCGGGAATGTTTGCCTCCTGAAGCACGTCAAGTGCATTGTAATTGCCGGGAAACTTCTCCAGTTCCTCACGGGATATCACGCTGATGTTGGTTGGGACATTATCCACCTGTGTGGATATCTTGGTGGCGGTAACAACAATATCACCGACTGAAGTGGTTTTTTTTGCCGTTTTTTCATCCATTGCCCACACCGGCTGGCCAAAAAGAAATAATATCGCGGCAAGAAAATAGAAGATTAACGATATATGATGGGGTTTAAATCCTGTTTTTTCAGATGAACTTGGCATGACTTATCTCCTTTGGTAAAATGGTTTTATTCATGTTTCTCCTTTAAGACAGGTAGCTATCGTGCTACCACCAGTTCTGCCGGACCCGAGGGCAACTCAACCATCTTTGAATCAACCCGGCCAAATCCTGCCTGTTCCAGGCAGGAGGCGATTTCTCCCTTATCAAAAAAAAGGTTTTGCCCCTCTTCTTCAAGGGCGCTGGAAAGTCGCATCAAGACAATACTTTCAGGAGCCGTCTGCTCATGGGTCAAGCCCTCGTGCAGGCAGACAAAAACACCGTTATCTGCCAGTGCTTTTTTTATGCGGCGAAAAAAAGATGCCCTGTCTTTTACAAAATACAGGTTGTGGCTGGCCCATATCAGGTCATAGCCGCTGCCCAAATCAATCTCATTGTAATCTCCTGCAATAAAGGAAATCCTGTCTGCCATCCCCTGTTTTTCAATTTGTTGCCTGGCCAGGGGAATGACGGCGGGCAGGTCCAGGAGCACGCCCTTTGCCCCGGGAATACGGCCAAGGATTTTTGCCCCGACAAGCCCGGGCCCGCCGCCCAGGTCAAGGATCTTTTTGATCCCTTTAAACTTTGTAACTTCTTGTACCAGATCCGCATAGACAGCGGCGATACCGGCACGCTGGCCCAGTGCCAGGTGGGCCACGGCACGTTCCCACCGGGCTTGGTCCTGCCAGGACTCCGATTGGGGCACCCTGGGGGGGCCGTTTTTTACGATGTCTGCCATACCACCCAGGTTTTTTTGCACCAGGTCTTTCATGCTTTGGATATATTCTCCCAGAAAAACCGGGCTGTCTTTGTCAAGGAAATGGGTTGAAAGGTCAGTGTTGCAGTACCTGTTGTTTTCCTTATTTGCCAGCCCCAATGCGACCATGGCATCCAGGAAACGGATAAGGCCTTGGGTATCTGCCTGGATATCCGCTTTTTTTGCAATTTCATCGGCAGTGGCGGAAGTGCTGAGGATGTGCCCCATATCAAGCTCAACTGCGGTCTCCAGAACAGCCAGTTTTACAGGGGCAACCAGGGCATCAAACAAAAAGGCCATGGAAGGATACGGGGTGTTGGGTGAGTGAATCGTCTGTGTCATATTGACTATTCTCCTGATAAAGGTTGTGTGCAGGCCCATGGACCTGTCAATCAGGAGGATTAGACGCCATTTATCCCCCAAATAATATCATTTGCGTAAAAACAAAAAACATTTGCGTAAAACTTAGGCATATTGATCTTTATTTGGTTGACAAAAAAATATAAGGTGTGGTTTACATTACAGCAGAATGATATGTGAAAAGGGTGAAAAAAAAATGAAATAGGTATAGAGGAAACAAACAATGCTCTCCCAGGTTCAGATCAAAAATGATCAAGGTGACTTTGAAAATTTTAAGCCTTTGGTGCCTGCCGACGGGCTTATCAATTCAAATGAAGTCATCCGTCCATTGCCGGAACAAAGCGGAAGCGGATATTTTTCTTCTTTCTCAATATGTGACGGGCTGGATTTAGGGATATGCCGGTGTCAATTTGACAAAGACTACATGGCCCGGTTTTCATTGGCCCGTTCTTTTTTCTGCCTCGGTTTCTGCATCAAAGGACAAAGTTTGTCCTGGGGCTCCGGCCTACCGGATCCGGCACCAATGACACCGGGCCGGTCATATGCCCAGTTTTTTGAAAATCATATTGCCAAACGTAAAATTCAGGGACAACAGGACGTGCTTGCCATTGCCATACATATTTCACCCAACTTTTTAACAAAATTGCTCAACCCGGATCACCCCCGGGATTCACAATCCTTTGATTCGTCGGAAAAAGCGCTTGAAAGCCGTCATTTTTATAAAGACCACGTCATAACCCCCCAGATGACAACCACGATTTACCAGATTTTGAATAATCCTCACAAAGGCAGGGTGGGCAATATTTATCTGGAGAGCAAGGCACTGGAACTGATTGCCTTAAGACTGGAACAGGTATTTCAACCTGATTGTATCCCCCAAAAAAAGCTCCCATTGAGTTCCAGGGACAGGGAGCGTATCTGCCGGGCCCGGGATCTGCTGGTCAAAAAGCTTTCATACCCGCCCTCGCTTAGAAAACTGGCTGGAGAGGTAGGAATGAGCCACACCCATCTAAATAAAGGGTTCAAAATGGTCTTTGGGTGTACAGTGTTTGAATATCTGAGAAAAGAGCGCCTGTCCTACGCCCGGATGCTGATTGAAGAAAATCCCGATGATCTGACGCGCATTGCTTACGAGTCGGGATTCTGTAGCTCAAGCCACTTTGCCGCCTCATTTCTTAAAGAGTACGGAATCCGGCCGTCGGAATATCGTAAATCACTATCATGACATACGTCCGCTTTGAACTACTTTTCTTGTGATTTCATCATGAATGCCTTCGTTGCCCTGAATCACTGTGATGAGAGCGAGGAAAAGCACATTTAATACGACAAAACTACAAAACTTAATTTTTGTTTGAATTAAGTAAGGTGTCCCCCGAATTCCGAATTCGAATTGATCCGAATTGAGTAAACAATAACAACCCAAAACCCTCTGCCTTTAATTTTGTTTATCTCGTGACTTTCTCCTTTTAATTTAAAAGGTTATTCAAGACCAACAGTTATAAGAGCGGTGCTTTATATTTTACAGCCACTTTTGATAACCGGTTCCCCGGATAATGTGATAGTTCCGTTGGTGTCTTTTTCCATCTGTAGAGAGGCCGCTGTGACGATAAGTCTGAGAGTCTGCTCCAGATTATGCATATCAAAGGTGCCGGTTACTCTTTTTTGCCCCAACTCTTTAAGCGCCAGTTTTATGTTGACGTTGTGGTAAAGCGCCAGTTCTTGCAGCACACTGCTGACCGAGGTGTTTTTAAACACAGCCTGCTGTTGCTGCCAGGCTAAAACTTGTTGAATATTGGAGATGCGTACGGGAGCTAAACGCCCGCTTGAATCAATATTGGCCCCTTGTCCGGAACGCAAAGTCAGCGCCCTGACTCGCTTATCCCCCGCTCCTTTTGGTGCACTTTGCACCTGTACTTTGCCATGATCCACATCCACAGCCACCCGCCCTTTGCGGTCTCTGACATTAAATGCGGTGCCCAGGACACGCACCAGCCCTGTTGAGGTACGCACTTCAAAGGGGCGCCCGGAATCAGGCGTGACAGTAAAGAAAACCTCGCCATTATTCATTTCCACCCGCCTGTACCCTTTACTCATGCACACAGAAATAGAACTGCTTACATTCATTTGGAGAATGGAACCATCGCTTAACGTGACGTTTTTTTGTTCTCCGGTGGCGGTACTGTAAGGATGAAAGATTTCAACCGGCTCAGCGAAATACATTTTGAATACCGGCAGGCAGAAAAGCACCAGCATTGCCAGGGATATACAGGCCACTGCCATTTTTTTATTCGGTTTAAAAAACAAGTTAAACAAGGCTTTTAGGTTTGTTTTCCTTTCAGCTTTACGCTGGGGAGTTAACACTGCCCGGGGGGCATATTTTTCTTCGGGTGCAAAAACAGGTTCCACCACCCCTAAATGCTCCCAAACATCACTCATCGCCTCAAACGCTTTACGGTTGGCAGGTTCCTCTTCCAGCCACATCTCCAGCATTTTCCGGTCTTCGGATGTAAAGGCTTTGTCTTGGGCCTGAACCAGCCAGCGTGCAGCACGTTCCAAGTGATCATCTCGTGATAAACTCAATGTTGTGTCCTCCTGTAAATATATAATGCTTCAGAGTGAAAAAACCCCCAAAAGAAATTTAAAAAAAACTAAAAAAACAGAACATGGCATCCTGTAGTTGGGCTTTTGTCTGACTAATTTTTGAACTATAACAATACGCGCTCCACATTGTGCTGAAAATTACACCGTCCTGTTTTATAAGGGACTTGTACGAAAACAAGCTACCAATGTATTTTTTTTATCATGCAATATCAACATATTAAACTGGGCATGGTGGTGGTAGTCGATACTCGGTCGGGGAAGTTCCTAACTATTAACTTGAGAGAGGAGCAAGCAGGCTTAAGGAAGGGGCAGATGTTTATGAAAAAAAAGAAGGGCATTGACCATGTGATTTTCAACGGTTTTAGGTGAAATATTTAGCTGATCAGCGATCTTTTTATGAGATAGTCCTTTGAAGCGGTGCAGAATAAAGACCTCGCGGCACCGTGGTGGAAGCTGGTTAAGGACATTAAGGATATTGTCATTCATTTGTCGAATTTTCATGGCCTCATCAGGATTCGGAGTTTGTGAAATTTGGTTATCTAAATCCATGGCCTGCGAACTCATCCATTTAGAATGAAGGGCTTTGGTGCGCTTAATTTCCTTAACGAGATTTTGCGCTGTCCGCCAAATATATCCGGCCGGAGAATCCAATTCTACAACACCATTGCGACGCACTACTCGCATGAATGTCTCCTGGGAAGCATCTGCAGCATCTTCAGGGGAGCCCAGTCTTTTCAAAAAAAAACCATAAACGTTATGATAGTGTGTGTCGAAAATCCATTGCCACAATTGTCCCGTTTTTTTCATCAAATCCTCTATAAAATATAAAGTACTTTTTTTTGTCTTGCCTTTTTTATTCACAAAACAAGTTCCTGATGAATCCTAAAAAGGCAATGGGATGTCAAAAGAAATGCCATAGGGCCTATCACCATCCCGATAGCTCCATAGGTCAATGGCTTGATTTTATTTTTACTCTTTAATAAGTAGACCATAACAAATTTTTTACTATACACATTAAAGTAGTCATGTCAAGAAAAGTTAGTTCTAACAAATTTTAATACAAAAATTAATAAGCTATTAAATATCAATCTATTATGGCTGGTTCTAACCCTGATAAAATTTGTTTTTATATATAATATTGTCATAATATATGGATAGAAAAGGATTTAATGTGTACTTATTGATGCTAAAAAAGGAATTTTTAAGCAATGAGTGGGAGGGGATAGCTGGCTCAGTCATCAGTGGGATCGGTCCTAAGTTTTAATAAAAAACATTCTGGTGCTGTCATGGTTTAATACCGATTGTTCCAGTTGAAGCGCAATAAGTTCAAGGGCTTTGCTTTCGAGAAATAAGCATTTAGTCAAACCCTGATAATGATGTTCCTGCTTCGTCGGTCCACTGGTAAGCGTTTCAACTACCGATTTAAGGTAAATATTCGGGTTGATAATGTAAATGTTTGGCCAGTGCCCCATATATTCGCCTGTTCGGGACTGCGTAGCATACTAATGCTATGTGAGCAGGCCTAAATAGGTGAAGATGGACTGCTGGCCGAATATTTACATCAAGATTTAAGACACAGGCTCTATAATTTCATGGAGTCAGCAAATCTCCATACACAACATGCAGAGAACTTAGGGAGTTGGCCGATTTCAAAATACCGCTTATATCCCAACCGTTCCAGGATTGGTGACAGGAATACGTTTATAACTGGTATATCAAGATAGGCTGACTCCCTTAGGACTGACGAGAACACAACATAACCCTTACATTTTTTTTAAAAGAACTGCATTCCATTGCATAAGAATTTGGGGATAGTCCAGAACACGGGAATCATAGTAAATAGGCAAAGAGTACAGGGCTATATTTTTTATGGCCGGCACATCTCTCAGAGCTGGATTTCTTCTTAACTCATCCCTGATTTTCATCTGAACGCCAAGAGAATTTCCTGTTATGATGATGGCATCGGGTGCTGCCTTGATCAGTCCATCAATTTTACGTACCCCGACATAACCCTTTTGGGGCTTTGCTTTCTCAGGGTATAGCAGGTTCCCGGCATTGATCAGACCCAAGGGCTCCAGTAAAAACTGATCCGTATATCCTCCAGGTGCTTCAACTCTTAGAAATACCTTTTTGGTTTTGGCTTGAAGCGTGCCGGAAATAACCACTATCTTTTTATTTGACTTCTCCCGGGGTAATACTTTCTTCATCTGTTCCATTGCTGCTGCGTAATCTTCAAGGAGCTTTTTGGCTTTTGTCTCTTTCCCAAGAAGATGCCCCATACGTTGCACAGCTGCCTTTATGCCGTCATTAAAATCTACGTATTCAATGGAAAGACCTTTCCCGGATAATTGTTTTTCAATATTCTCAAATTGAATATTTTTTTTATAAAAACAGAAAGGTTTTGATTTTTCTATTATAATTTTGTTGATCCCAAGTTCTTTTGCCGTATCGGCGATAATGGTTTTTTTTTTTGGTCAAAACGGAGTTGGGGCAACCAAGAAACCTTGAGACAGAGGTAATCTCTTCACTGTTTGAATATAGGGAGGCTCTGAATACAAGGGCTTCGGGTAGTACTCCAAGATGATATGCCACATTTATGAGCCTGTCCCCCACCATGATTACATTTATTTTTTCAGGAGGAGTATTTGTGGAACAAGCTATGGAATATGAACTGATAAAAAGCAATATGAAAATCGAAACCAACAGTATAATTAATGGAATTTTCATTGCTGACACTCTCGTTGACGGCACTTTCATTGACGGCACTTCTCCTCGTTAGAATTTCAAGTTAAGACCACAGTAATAATAGGCTACTTCTGCATCATCGTAGTCTGGTTTTTTATTAAAAATATTGTTGATTCCTGCATAAACCTCCATATTTCTACTAATTTTTTTGGATGAGTAAATATGAAACAAGGTATAACTGCTTTTCTTCTGACCAACAGAATCTTCGAACTTAGGGGCATATAATTGCTCACCGGTATGGTTCATTCTTAAGTTGATGTGAAAATCACGGGGGGTGCTATCATATGAAAACTTTAAGCTGTTTTTCCATTCAGGGACTTCGAGCAGCTCTTCATTGGTCTCGTTATTTTCCGAATCAAGATATGTGCTTGTTCCGGTAAGCTTGAAGTTTTTGGACAATTTCAGCTCTATTTCAGTCTCAACCCCCTGGGTAAATGCATCTTCTATGTTCACCATCTCATATTCATAGATTTTATTTTTACCTTGATTGCGAAAATTACCCGTGGCCTGTTTATAGATCATGTTCTCTATATCGTTTCTAAAAAATGTGAGCTTGCTTGACAAAATCCCCCACTCCCCTTCCAGACCAAAATCAAAACTTTTGGCGCTTTCCGGGTTTAAATTTTCATTGGATAAAACATCTCCCTTATTATTTTCCGTATCAACATAAAGTTCATAAACAGAGGGTGCTCTAAATCCCTCACCGTAGGAGGCCTTGAGTCGTAAATTTTCATAAATGGAATATACAAGGGAAACTCTCGGGCTTATTTCCGTTCCAAAATCCGAATGATCGTCGAAACGCAGCCCCAGGGTACACTGGAGATTATCAATGGGCATAAAATCGTCCTGAAAAAGCAAAGCAGCATTATCTATGGTTTTATCAATTGATACCTCTCCTCTGTTTTCAACGCCTTTTCGTTTTTCTTCTCTATATTCTCCCCCCATGGTGACCATATGGGTTGAAGCGATTAAGCGGCTTGCCCTTATTTCGTATTGCCATAGAGAATTATCGATGTCAAAATCTTCACGATCGGGTTGTGCCTTGGCTTTTTTCTGGAGATTTGCGGGATATGGTTCTCCAATGTCGATATAGCTACGATCAAGGTTGAACAAAGAATAGTAAGAACGAAGCATGATTGCAGTGTCAGCCATGGTGCCGTCATACTGGAGGAATGAAGAAAATCGACTGGAATCAGCATCTCGATCCCAGTCGAGGGTATACTTGGACCTTAGCCCTTGCCTGACCGTATCGGTCATGAACACTCCCCCGGATACCTTATGGGATTCAGATGGCGTGTAATCCAGTTTTAACATGCCGCCATATTTTTCCTCGTCATCAATATCGGTGAAGGAGTCCTCCTTATTTCGATCAAATTTATCTACTATATCGGAATGGGCACTTACAATTACTCCAAGATTCTTAATGCTGCCCCCCATGGTGGCTTTGGCATTCCAGCGACTGCCATCGCCGTAAGCGTTAGTGCCATAGCTTGTGCCACAGCTGGCCTGGGTGTCTGCTGGTGCATCTTTGGTGATGATGTTAATGACCCCGCCCATGGCCTCACTTCCATAAAGAGAAGAGGTTGGCCCCCGGACAATTTCAATTCGTTTAATCAATTCTGCCGGGAATTCACTCAAGTCAACGGTGGTATCTCTGAATCCAGTGGAAAAACGCATCCCATCAATGAGAATAAGAGTTCGTTTGTTACTCAAGCCCCTGATTTGGGCTATGGTTCCCCTTCCCGCAACTTTATCCAGATCTATGCCTGTGGCATCGGCCAGGGCCTCAGCAGCGGTTTCGGCTCCCATATTTTTAATGTCAATGGCATTGATAACCTGGATTGATCCCGGTGCTTTTTCTATCTCTTTGGGGGTCATGGTGGATGTAACAATAATCTTTTCAATCCTGACCTCTTCAGCTTTGATAGTTGAACATTGCATTGAAAAAAAAACAAAAAAACTTAATCCCAGTAGATTTAAAGATTTTAACTTCATTTTTACTCCTTTAATAAGCAAAGAAATAGATCTGCATTTTGGATTTTGGCTTGTCCAAAGCAAGCCTGGATAGTTCGAAACGATTGATAAGGAAGCCAGAAGAAATCAATTTACCTGCAAACCCGGCTGAAAAAATGATATTGATGCATTTTAAAGAGAATAAGTGGTAAATTGAAAACTTCTGACTCCCCCTAACCTGGACAATCCAGAACCAAAAAGGCTTTCTGATTTCCTTGCCAAAACAACACGAAAATAAGAGATAAGAATCTAAGAATGCTTCCAACGCGAAATCCTCAACAGCATGAAGTCGCAGAAAAGCCTTTTTCTACGGACTGTCCCGGCCCATGGCGATCGCCTATTTTTTTATTATGAATTAATCTGGCTGAATTCAGCACAACCAATACGGAGCTTATATGGTGGAACATAGCTGCAACCCACGGATTTAAAATTCCGTATGTCGCAAGGGAAATACCAATTGTGTTAAAACCAATGGCCCATGCATAATTTTCCTTGATAATGCGAATTAATTTTTTACCCTTTTCAAGGATCACAATAAGACTTGTTGCATCGTCCTGCATAACTATAATATCAGAGGATTTAATGGCAAGATCGGCTTTGGCGCTACCAATGGAAACGCCCACATCTGCTACGGCAAGGGACGCAGCATCATTAACTCCATCACCAACCATCAAAGTAATGCCCTCGCCTTTTAACTCTTTAACAAGCGATTTCTTGTCATCTGGTTTCAGTCCATAGCGATATACATCTGCATCAATAAGTCCTGCGACGCGTTGCGCTTCGGCCTCTTCATTATCTCCCGTTGCCAGCACAATTTTTTTGATGCCCAGATGATGAAGTTGCTTACCTATCGAAATCGCTGATTGTCTTAACTCATCCTGGATATCAAAAACGCCTGCTATCTCATCATCAAAGGCCACCCATGTAGCTCTGCCTTTAATTTTAACGCCTTCCGGCAATGGAATATTATTTTCCTCCATTGTTTCATGGGAGCCTATAATCACTGTTTTCCCTTTTATCATGGATTTAATACCAAACCCCGGAAGGTATTCTGATTCAGTGGCTGACAAAAAATGAATTTTCTTTTCAGAAGCATGGGAAACAATTGCATTGGCAATGGGGTGGTTAAATCCTGTTTCAATCGAAGCTGCAATTTGAAGTAATTCATCTTCTGTTGACCCAAAGGTTTGAATACCAGCAACTTTTGGTTTAGCAAGTGTAACAGTGCCGGTTTTATCAAGGATCACATTACTGGCATTGCCTGCAAGTTCAAGGGGAATACCACCTCTAACAAGGATGCCCCGCCCACTTAAACCTCCTATTGCAGCGGCAAAAGCGGTGGGAACAGAAAGCGCCCATGCACAGGGACAGGCAACGGCTGTAACAGCTGCCATTCGCATTAATCCCTCTGTAAAATCATTTGCAATAAATCCAAAATATAAACAGACTCCCAAAGCATAAATAACAACGCCTGAAATAAAAAATTGAACAATTTTGCCAGCTGTAACATGCATTTCGGGTTTGATTTTAAGAGATGCTTCAATTTCCCTTGCCATCACATATAGAAAGCCTTTATTTCCTGCTTTTTCCGCCTTGATTTTTAATCCAGAATCCAGAACAACTGAACCAGAGGTTACTTTGTCGCCAACCTTTTTATAAAGAGGAAAGGGCTCACCTGTGATAACTGATTCATCAATGGATGCCGCACCATCACTAACAACGCCATCAACGGGTATCATTTCTCCAGGGGGAACCATAACTGTATCACCGAGGCGCACTTTTTCAATTAAAACTTCCAAAACAGTCTCATCCCTTATAACCCGAACCATTTTGTTGGTCTCTTTGGTTAGACGTGCAATTTTTTTTTCAGTTCTTTCAATAATTGTAAAAGATATGGCAAGTCCCATGCTGATGAACCATGCAACCAAGGCTCCTGTCAATGCCTGACCTGCCAGCAGAGAAACTGTCATAACTGTTACTACTAAAAGATCTGCTGTCACCTGTTTCATTTTAAAAAGGGTAAGATAAAGAGTTTTAAAATACATTCCAAAGCAAATAACATAAAAAATCATTCCAACCCATTTTATCGGTTCAATACTTATTTGTGAATTCACAAGTAAGCATAAAACAGCAATCAAAGCGATTATTGTTCTTTTTATAAATAATTTTGCCACCATTTTATCTTCTATTGCCCCTTCTTAAAGGAATGTATTGAAGTTGCTTTGAGATTCTTTGATACCGCAACATATTAAAAAATCACTTAAAACTGACATCTTTCATCTGCCAACTTAAACATCGCAGATAATGTAGCCCATCTATAAACACATAAAAATAGTTATGTCAAGAAAAGTTAGTTATATGAAATTTAAATACCATAAGCGTACATAACACTTTGTCGGGAACCAAATCTAATATTAATTATACTTAATTTTTTATGGATACTTTGTGCTGGAGCAATAACAGCGATAAATTGGTTTTGCTGAAGGAAATCCTGCTCAATCGGTTGAACGCGTGCAAAGCAGACCCGTCTGATTTTTAAGGTTGAATTATAACTTAAAACACTGCGGGATTTTTGCATATTCCGGTAAGTAGAGTAAAAAATCCTGGCTCTGATCAGCCAGTTTTTGATGCTTATTTGGACTAATCGCTTCAATGCGATTTTAATGATTGAGCACGGGAAGAAAATAGGAGAATAATTGATACAACCTGGAACAAAAAAAAAATAGAAAAGGGTTCAGGAGTAAGACTACAGCCAAGTATGATAACCATAGCTCACGTTTCCAGAATAATTACCAACAGCTTGTAAAACGGATTGCCTTTGATGTGGGAGATGCAAAGAATGTTCTTGATGTGGGGACGGGCACAGGAGAGATGGCTCTGGCCGTTGCTGAAAATGCCACTGCCGTTGATGCCGTTGATCGAACTCTGGAGATGATAGAGGCTGGAAAAAACAAGGCTATTCAAAGGGGAATTGATAACATTAAATTTACTGTTCAGGATGCGTCTGCTCTTGATTTTAAAGATAATTTCTTTGATGCCGTGATCGTCTCTAACCTGCTCCATGTTATCGACAAACCTGAAAAGGCACTTCTGGAGATAACTCGGGTACTCATCCCCGGTGGCATGTTTATTGCGTTACATTTCTCCATGGAGAAACGATTGTCAGTCTTTTTTTTATCCCTTCTATCCCAAATAAAGGGTTTCCCGATTTATTACAGATTTTCTACAAAGAGCTTTGCCCAACTGATCAACGATTCGGGGTTTAAGGTGATCACCCAGACAAGACAAGCCGGATTCATGCCAATATCCTATGTTATAACTAACAACTATCTGATTATTAAGCTAAATATACAGATCAACTCTTATAGACTTATCCGGTTCTACCCGGAAATTATTCCTACTGCCTCAATTCCTGCCAGGGAAAAATCCGTGATATGATCGGCCATGCGGGTAATAAGGTCCTGGTCCAGGGGCTGGCCTAAAAAGTATTCCATGTCATCAGGATTGATGGTCAGCAGTGCTCGGCATTGACTGACAATGCTTAATTCGCAGAATACAATCGTCTTCTGGCCGGGCCGCCGGCCCATAATCCTGAAAATGATATTATGCAGGGCCTGCCGCCTTGGCTGAGTGACGTCGTACCAGGTATCCTGGATCAGCCCGGTGGGGTTGACAAGCTCCATCATGTAAAGCCGGCTGAACGCTCCTTTTATCCCCTTATCAATAATATTTTTCATCAGGGAATGAATATAGGTTCGCAGTTGTTCCCGGGGAGAACAATCCTCTTGTCTTGAAAAAACCGTCTCCCCGAACTGCTCAACCGCATATTGCCAGGATTCAGCATAAAGTTTGGCCTTGTCCCCGAAATAATAATTCACCGCAGCCTGATTTGCACCTGCTTTTTGGCAGATCGAAGCTACCGTGGACTTGCGGTAACCTTTGTGGGAAAAGACCTCACATGCGGTGTGCAGCAATTTTCGGCGGGTTTCTTTTCCATCTTCCCGTTTAGCCATCTAAAAACTCCTAACAATCTTTAAAACAGCCGAAATCAATTCGCTGTTTTAACTTAAGTCCACGTATAGGTATTAAAAATCAAAACGCCTGTTAATTGCACCATTATTCAATATATAGCCTTTTTGGGGGCTTGCTTCTAATTTCGGTCACTTTTGACAGCGCATATTATATAGCAAGTAAGTTCTCAATAACCTCGGGCTAATAAAGCCTGCTTACCCCTTAAACACCGGGTGGTATTCAAAAGGATTCCCTAACTACCCGGACTTATTGAGAACTTACTATAGCAACAATTAAACAATTGAAATTTAACATTATATTTAATTGTCGACTGTTTGGTGCATATCCATTGCCCAACGTTAGAACCAACCCCCCTTTTTTGTATAGCATAAATATCTAAAATTTCGCAGTATTTTATCTTTTTACCTTTAAAGAAGAAAAGGGGCTTTCAGTAAACAAACAGGCATATAAAAGCACCTACAGGATCACGAACAACTATTGCCTACCGCCTTGATACCTGCCAAGGAAAAAGTAATGATATGATCCGCCAAGCGCCTGATCAGTTTTTCGTCAAGGGTCTGGCCCAATAGATACTCTAAATCGTTTTGTTTGACGCTTAAAAGTATCCGGCACTGAGCAACAATACTCAACTCACAAAATAAGATACTTTGATTCTCCGCGTCTTGCCCTATTATCTTCCGGAGAATATTATGCAGCCGTCTCCTCTGGGGTTCGACAGATTCACGCCATTCTTCCTCAATCAATCCAGTAGGATTGCCCAACTCCATCATGTAAAGCCGGCTGAATTGCCTCATCCCCTCATCTTTAGTAAAGCTTTTCATGAGAATTAAGACATATTCCCGCAACAGGTCATGCGGCGGGGCATCTTCCAGCTCCAAAAATGCTCGCCCTTCAAACCGTTGAAAGGTGTATAGCCAGGTTTCTACGTAAAGTCTAACTTTATTTCCAAAATAATAATTCACGGAAGCCACATTCGCATTAGCGCGTTTGCATATATCCGTGACTTTGGCATCACGGAACCCTTTTTGGGCAAATACTTCACTAGCCGCATCCAACAATCGCTTTCGAGTCTCTCGACCGTCTTCTCGTTTGATCACCGCCGTTCTCCTATACTCTGATGGCAGAGTCATGTAGCCCCAAAAAAGCCGGAGGCTTGTATTTTAAACTGCACAAAGCAGTCATGTAAAAAATAAAACACCCAAGGGTAGTCAAGTAATTTCAGGATCAATTTTTCAATCTACCCTTTCCTTTTATAAGAAAATCCGTCCAATGATTTGTAATAACTGGAGTTTCGATATTTGTTGTGGGCAGGCCAGATCCCCAATACGGTCTGCCCGTGGCAGTTATATAAAACTCCGTCCAAAATACTTGAATAATTGGAGTTATTTTATTATGGCAGATGGTTACCGCCATGTATGTTATACAAAAATATTTATTTAAAATGACTATTTAAAATAAACGTTTGACATAGCTTATCATTCATATTATTAAATAGCCATTTAAAATTAATATTTGAATTTATAATAGGAGGGAAAAACACCAATGCAACATCTTCATCAGATGGTTTCTGTGGCACTATTACCAATCGTGTTGCTATTCGCGATATCAACTGCGGGTTGCGACCATGGGCAACAATCTTCGCCGCCACCTTCGGTTCCTGAAGTATCCACGGTAACGGTGCAAACTCAAAAGGTCAGCCTGACCACAGAATTACCGGGCCGTACGTCAGCCTACCGCATTGCAGAAATCCGGCCCCAGGTCAGCGGCCTGTTACTCAAACGCATGTTTACCGAAGGCTCTGATGTCAAGGCAGGCCAGGTACTCTACCAGATTGATCCAGCGCCTTTTCAGGCCGCCCTGGACAATGCCGAGGCAAATCTTACCGTCATGCAAAAAACCGCTGATCAGACGCGGGCGGCACTGAAAGCGAGTATCGCAGATGTGGAGCGCCTCAAGGTCACTCTACAACTTGCCCAGACAAACCGGCAGCGGTATGAAAGTTCATTTAAAGAAAAGGTTGTCTCCACGATCCAGCGAGACCAAGCTGTAACCGAGGCCAAAGTGTCCGAGTCCTCACTTTGGGCTGCCAAGGCCCGGGTAGAAAGCAGCCGTGGGGCGGTGGCAGCTGCAGAAGCAAGCATCCAGCAGGCCCAGGCCGCGTTGAAAACAGCCCGTATTAACCTTGGATACACCAAAGTTACCGCTCCCATTTCCGGCCGCATCGGCAGATCCAGTGTAACAGAGGGTGCCATTGTAACCGCCTATCAGGCCATGGCAATGGCAACAGTTCAGCAGCTTGATCCAATATACGTGGATGTATCCCAGTCCACCACCCAATTGCTGGGCCTGAAAAAAAGGATAAAAGACGGCCATCTTGATCAGGATGGAGCAAATCAGCAACAGGTTAGACTCATCATGGAAGACGACACACCGTACCCTCCGGATGGCAGACTGCAGTTCAGTGATGTGACAGTGGATCCGACAACCGGGTCCGTAATTTTAAGGATGGTATTCCCCAATCCCGAAAATGTACTCCTGCCGGGCATGTTCGTCCACGCGCTCATAAAGGAAGGCGTCAAACAGCAGGCCGTCCTTATCCCCCAGCAGGGTGTGTCAAGAGACCACAAGGGCAACCCCACTGCCTTGATCGTGGATTCGGAAAACAAGGTTGTGCTACGCATGCTCACCCTGGACCGTGCCGTTGGGAACAAGTGGCTTGTCTCCTCAGGACTTGCCCCCGACGACCGGGTGATTGTCGAAGGAATGCTGATGCTACATCCCGGCACCACGGTAAAAGCCACCTCTTTCAATGAAACAAAATCCAGGACGGGAACTGGGATTAAACCTGGTACACACACAGCAGTGTCTGACGATGGAGGTGCCTGATGCTATCGAGATTCTTTCTGGACAGACCGGTGTTTGCCTGGGTCATTGCCATCATCATCATGACCGTGGGCGTACTGGCCATATACACCCTGCCGATATCCCAGAACCCGGCCATTGCCCCTCCGTCCATTGCCATTGACTCGTATTATCCCGGGGCTTCGGCCGAAACCGTTGAAAACACAGTAACCCAGATCATCGAGCAAAAAATGACCGGGTTGGATTCCATGCTCTACCTTTCCGGCAACAGTTCATCGTCAGGATCATCCCGTATTGAGCTTACCTTTGCCCCCGGGACCGACCCGGACCTTGCCTGGTCCAAGGTACAGAACAAGCTGCAGCTCGCCATGACCAGCCTGCCCGATGTGGTTCAGCGTCAGGGGGTAAAGGTCAGCAAATCCACCAAAAACTACATGATGATTGTGGGGCTTATCTCCGAAGACGGCAGTATGGACGGCCCGGACCTGCGGGACTATGCCCAGTCCAATCTGGAAAAAATCCTATCCCGGGTTCCCGGGGTGGGCGAGGTTGAGAACTTCGGGTCCCAATACGCCATCCGGGTATGGGTCGACCCTGATAAACTGACCAGCTATAACCTGACCATGGAAGACGTTATCGGGGCGCTCAGGGAATACAACGTCGAAGTCTCTGCCGGCCAGTTCGGCGGTGCCCCGGCAGTTGAGGGCCAGCGCCTGAATGCGGCCATCGTAGTCCAACATCTGCTTCAGACCCCGGAGGAATTTTCGGCCATCCCCATCCGCACCAATGGCGACGGATCAGTGATCCGTATCAAGGATATCGGCCGTACCGAACTTGGAACCGAACGTTACGATATTATAGCCAGTTACAACGGTAAATCCTCCGCAGCCATGGCCATCCGCCAGGCTGCCGGTGCCAATGCCCTGAAAACAGCCAATAACGTCAAGGAAAAACTCAAAGAGATGAGCCGGTATTTCCCGCCCGGCATGAAGGTGATCTACCCTTACGACACCACCCCCTTTACCGTGGTGGCCATTGACGAAGTGGTCAAAACACTGTTCGAGGCCATCTTGCTGGTCTTTATCATCATGTATCTTTTCATGGGTAATATCCGGGCCACAATCATCCCCACCATTGCAGTACCGGTTGTTCTTCTGGGGACCTTTGCGGTGCTGGGTTTTTTCGGGTTCTCCATCAACATGCTGACCATGTTTGCCATGGTACTGTCCATCGGCCTTCTGGTGGATGACGCCATAGTGGTGGTGGAAAACGTGGAACGGATCATGGCCGAAGAGGGACTCTCTCCCAGGGAGGCCACGGCCAAATCCATGGACGAAATCACAAGCGCCCTGATCGGCATCGGCCTGGTACTCTCAGCGGTTTTCGGCCCCATGGCCTTTTTCCAGGGATCCACCGGAGTCCTTTATCGCCAGTTTTCGGTCACCATCATAGCGTCCATGCTGCTTTCGGTTCTCGTGGCCCTGATCCTGACCCCGGTGCTCTGTGCTTCATTCCTAAAACCCATACCCCACGGGCATCATGCGTCAGATAATGCCGTCTTTTTTCTGCGCCCGTTTTTCAGGTGGTTCGATAAAATATTTGTTCGGGTGAGGGACTTCTATGTTGGCATTGTCGGCCGATCCTTTTCACAGCCATTGCGTTATCTGGTGCTCTACATTCTGATTGTGGTCGGGGTGGGCTTTTTGTTTCACCGGATGCCCACTGCCTATCTTCCGGATGAGGACCAGGGGATTCTAATCGTTCAGGTTATACTGCCGTCAGGCTCCACCATAGAGCAGACCCAAAAAGTCATGGAAAAGGTCAAGGATCATTTTGAGACCAATGAGACAGACAGCGTGGAATCTTTTATGTCAGTGGCCGGGGTCAGTTTTTCCGGCCAGGCCCAGAACGTGGGCATGGGATTTGCCAAACTCAAGGATTGGGATCTGCGGGAGAAACCGGACCTGAAGGTCAACGCCATTGCCGGCAGGGCCATGGGAGCTTTTTCACAGATTAAAGAAGGCATGGTATTCGCCTTTTCACCGCCTGCGGTCATCGAGCTTGGTAATGCCACCGGATTTGATTTTCAACTCCAGGACCGAGGGGGGCTGGGCCATGAAGAGTTGATGTTGGCACGCAACAGTCTTCTCGGCATGGCAGCCCAGGACCCGCGACTGGTCAGAGTTCGGCCCAACGGCATGGAAGATGTGCCCGAATATCGGATTGACGTTGACTGGGACAAGGCCGGAGCCATGGGAGTTTCCATTAATTCCATCCACAACACCATTGAAGCGGCCTTCGGCAGCGCCTATGTCAACGATTTTATCCAGGCAGGACGGGTCAAACGGGTCTATGCCCAGGCGGACGCCCCCTTTCGCATGCTGCCTAAGGATCTTGAAAAACTTTACGTGCGCAATGCCAAAGGCAAAATGGTCCCGTTCTCTTCCTTTGCATCGGGGCGGTGGACCTTTGGCTCTCCCAGGCTGGAACGCTACAACGCCTTTCCGTCTGTCAACATCTGGGGGGAACCGGCTCCAGGCAGAAGTTCCGGCGATGCCATGGCCGCCATGGAAGAAATTGCCAACAAGCTTCCCCAGGGAATTGGCTTTGACTGGACCGGCCTCTCCTATCAGGAACGAATGGCAACGGCCCAGGGGTCCATACTCTATGCCTTTTCTGTCTTCGTGATCTTTCTTTGCGTGGCAGCCCTTTATGAAAGCTGGACCATTCCTTTTGTCAATCTGCTGATGCTTCCCCTGGGGGTATTTGGTGCGGTTCTGGCCACCTCCCTGCGTGGACTGCCAAGCGATGTTTACTTCCAAATCGGATTTTTAACAACCCTTGGCCTCTCAACAAAAAATGCCATCCTGATCATTCAATTCATCAAGGAACGAATGGGACACGGAGAAAACCTTGTGGATGCAACGCTCGGCGCCGCCAAGACGAGGTTCCGGCCGGTAATGATGACTTCCCTGGCCTTTTTTTTCGGGGTCCTGCCGCTGGCCATCGCCACCGGTGCCGGTGCCGGTGCAATGAATGCCATCGGTACAGCCGTCTGCGGCGGTATGCTCTCGGCCACATTCATTGATCTTATTTTTATCCCGCTGTTCTTTGTCCTTGTTTCCCGGCTGTTAAAAGGGAAACAAAAAACGTCGGGTACTGAAAAACAAATCGACTTCACAGATTCCCAGGAGGTTCGTTAGCATGATAAAAAAAATACTGATTGCAGTAATAGGGGGGCTCGTTTTCCTGGGCGGGTGCTCCCTGGCACCGAAATACCAGCAACCCCAGGTTCCTATCCCGGAGCAATGGCCCCAGGGCGGTGCCTATGAGAACTCAAAGGCTTTATCCGAGACCCCAAGTGCCCAGAAACTGAACTGGCAGGATTTTTTCACCGATCCAAGACTTAAACAAATTATTGGAACAGCCCTGATCAACAATCGAGATCTCAGGCTTGCCGCTTTTAATGTAGAAAAAGCCCGGGCCCAATACGGTATCCAACGAGCAGAACTTTTCCCCACAGTCAATGCCGCTGGGACGAAGAATAAAGAGCACCGTTCCGAGGATCTTATCACCAGCTCAGAGCCGAGGACCGTGGAGCAGTACAGCGCCAATCTTGGTATTGCCTCTTGGGAGATTGATTTTTTTGGACGAATCCGAAGTCTGAAAGACCGGGCACTGGAAGAGTATCTGGCCACGGCCCAGGCCCGCCGCAGTGCTCAGATTACACTTGTCTCCGAGGTTGCCAGGGTCTATCTGGCCCTGGCCGCGGACACGGAAAAATTGGGACTGGCCAAGTCTACTCTTGAAAGCCAACAGGCATCCTACGAACTTATTCTAAAGAGCTATCGGAACGGGCTGTCCACCGAAATTGATCTGAGGAGGGCACAAACCCAGGTGGATGCCGCGCGAAAGGATGTCCCCCGTTATATGCAGCTTGCGGCCCAAGACCTGAACGCCTTGAATCTTCTGGCTGGCACTCCGGTGTCTGAAAAACTTTTACCGGCAGACCTAAACAGCGTTACGCCGCCCCGGGAAATTTCTCCTGGCCTGTCCTCGGAAACGCTTTTGAAGCGGCCTGATATAATCGCTGCGGAACATCGCCTCAAAGGGGCCGATGCATATATAGGTGCAGCCAGGGCCGCCTTTTTTCCCAGCATTTCCCTGACAACCTCTGTTGGAATGGCAAGTGATGATCTATCCAAACTATTTGGCTCTGGATCAGGCACCTGGAGCTTTGCTCCCCAGATTGCCTTGCCGATTTTTGACGCCCGTATCTGGGCCGCGCTGCGGGTTAGCAAGGCAGATCGAAAAATTATCCTGACCGAGTATGAAAAAGCCATTCAAACAGCCTTTAGGGAAGCCGCCGATGCCCTTGCCGTTAAAGGGACCATCCATCAGCAGATATCGGCGCAACAATCATTAGTGGATGGAACTGCGGAAACCTATCGCCTTTCAAACAAACGGTACAAAATAGGTATAGACGACTACCTCAGTGTCTTGGATGCACACAGGTCGCTTTATTCGCAACAACAGGCCCTGATTTCACTCCGTTTGACCAGGCTTGCCAATCAGATAAGTCTTTACGCAGTATTGGGCGGAGGTGGTGATTAGCCGCCAGAAATAATTTGCCTGTATTTAGATTCTTATCTCTTATTTTCTGACTACCCACTTAAGACGGGATATTCTCAGGCTTTTTATGTGGATAATTAGCTTTCAACCCTTAAATTTCAGGCTGCTAAACCGCTTGACTTTAAAGGCTGTCCCTCCTTAAGTGGGTAGCCCAATTCTCAATAGTTGTTTTTGAGCTTAACCCTTCTTAAAAGAAGAGAGTTACCCACAACAGTAAGCGAAGAGAACCACATGGCAATGCATGCCCATTCCGGTTTCAGGACCAATCCCAAAGTGGGGTAAAGCAGGCCTGCGGCAATGGGTATCATGAGAATATTGTAAAAAAATGCCCAGAAAAAATTCATTTTTATGGTTTTAAGCGTCTTTTTCCCAAGCCTTATGGCCCTTTCAACGTCAAGCAGGCTGTTGTTAATCAAAACCACGTCCCCTGTCTCCTTTGCTATATCGGTCCCGGACCCCACGGCAATTCCGATATCAGCCTGGGCAAGGGCCGGGGCATCGTTGATGCCATCCCCTGCCATGCCCACCTTAAAACCCTTTTGTTGCCATTTTTTTACAATACTTGCTTTATCTCCGGGCAGAACTTCGGCCTCCACATCATGGATTCCGACTTGTTCAGCCACAGACTTTGCAGCCTTTTGGTTATCACCTGAAATGAGTGCTGTTTTAATTCCAAGTTTGTGAAGCCTTGCGATTGCCTCCATGGAATCGACCTTGACCTCATCAGAAAGGGCAATTATCCCGATTATTTCATTATCGTACCAGACATATACGGTGGATTGACCTATATCTGAAAGGCTCTGTCCAACTTGTAGTGCCGATTCTGAGATCAGTGCATCTTCATCCTGAAGTTTCAGGTTACCGACCATGACCTTTTTACCATCAAGTTCACCCTTGGTTCCATGGCCTGGAATCTCTTTGGCGTTTACGATTCTCTGGAGCACAAGTTTTGCATCAGAAGCCTTTCGAACCACGGCTTCAGCCAGGGGATGAATCGAATTTACCTCAACACTTGCCGCTATATTAAGGACCTCTTCCTCGGACATGTTCCCCATGGGATGAATAGAAGATACCTGGGGCTTTCCTTGGGTAATGGTGCCGGTTTTATCAAAAAGAACAATATCAAGATGGGAAATGATCTCAAGCACCGAAGCCCGTTTAAAGAGAATCCCCCTATTCAAGCCCACGCCACTGCCCACCATGATGGCGGTGGGGGTGGCAAGACCCAAGGCGCAGGGGCAGGCCACCACAAGGACGGCAATCATGAGTTGAAAGGCAAAAAGAAAACGGGTGGTCCCCATGGGAACCGGGTAATCAATTACAAAATACCATAAAACAAATGTCATCAATGCCACAAAAACGACCACCGGCACAAAATAATTGGAAACCAGATCCGCAAGTCTCTGAATGGGGGCCTTATCTGCCTGGGCATCCGCCACCATCTTAACGATTTTGGAGAGCATGGTTGCCTTTCCCACCTTGAGCGCCTTGATGGTTATCACTCCGGTTCTATTGATGGTGGCACCTGTTACCTGATCCTTTTCCCCTTTGTCCAAGGGAATAGATTCCCCGGTAATCATGGATTCGTCAATGGTTGTGCCTCCCTCTACGATCTCTCCGTCAACCGGAATTGTCTCCCCGGGGCGCACGGATAAAAGATCCCCCACCTTGACCATGGAGGCCTTGATCATGCGTTCTTTGCCGTTTTCAATTAACCTTGCCTTGTCAGCCTGGAGTGACATGAGTTTTTCCAGGGCCATACCTGTTTTTCCTTTTGCCCTTGCCTCTATCATTTTCCCCACCATGATAAAGGTGATGAGCATGGCCGAGCTGTCAAAAAAGGTGTGTGCCGCAGGATCAATAAAAAACAGGGAGAACAGACTGTAAAAATAGGCTGCCGAGATGCCAAGGCAGATGAGGACATCCATGTTTGTGGAACGATTTTTCAGTGAATGAAATGCCCCTTCATAAAAGGTGCGTCCTGACACAAACTGGACCAGGGTTGCAAGAATACACATGAGATAATTGGTGTTGGTATGCCCAAAGGGCATGGTATACATGAGAATGGTCAAAGGGATGGTCAGAGAGGCGGCAAAGATAAAACGAAATTTTTCCCTGGATGCAAGTTGCGAATCGTCTGTTTTTTCATCCTCGTCATTCACAGCCCTGTAGCCCGCCTTATTAACAATTTCCAATACCCCATTTTCGTCAATAATACTTTCATCATACGCCACAAAGCCTTTTTCCATGGAAAAATTGACAGAGGCTTTTTTTATTCCCTTGGATGCTTTAAGTGCTTTTTCTATGCTTCCCGAGCAGTTGGCGCAGGACATTCCTTCTATTCTAAAATCTATCTCTTTCAAGGCCTTATTTTGGGGTTTACTGACCCCAAAACCTGCATCCGGGAGCTTTGCACTTATTATTTTAAATTGGTTTTCATCTTTGTGGGTCAAGGGTTCGACCCCAAAGCCCTTTGCTGTAATTGCATTTTTTAAAGTCTTTACATCAACTTTTTCATTTTCAAAGGTCACTTCAGCCATTGCGTTTTCAAGGGATACTCGGGCAGAACTGACACCATCTATATCTTCCAAAGCTTTGGTAACCCCATTAACGCAATGATTACAACTCATGCCGGATACGTGAATTTTTTCAACAGAAATCATGGCACCATCCTATTTTTTTGAATATTTATAAAGAGTTTCAATCAACTCATTGATCTTTTCCTGCCCCTCTCCTTTTAAAATTGCCTCCTTGACGCAGCTCTCCACATGGCGCTTCATGACATTTTTTGAAACCACGGTCAGGGCTTTTTCAGCCGCAGTGATCTGATTTATTATATCAATACAATATTTTTCATTTTCAACCATCCTGGCAATGCCACGAACCTGCCCCTCTATTTTTTTTAACCGGATCAAAGAATCTTTCTTGACCTGTTCGTTAATCATTTTTGTTTCTCCTGACAGTTAATCATTTTATTTCAACATCTTGGATATTTGTACCATACCCCTGTAGGGTACTATTAAGAATAAAAATTACTACACCAAACTGGCCTTGTCAACAGCAGAGCTAAACTTTCTATCAACCACTTAAAAAATTTTGGATTTCAAACTTTTTTTAAGGTGATAAAATGAAGAAGGAGTCCTCAATATGGATCAGGAGAAAATCGAGGCTTACTTTGAGGGGGGCCAGGAATTCATTCCTGATAATCAAGCCTTCAGGTAAATTGCTTTGGTCTGACTCCCTATGATGCCACAGAAAATTCTTCAAAAGTATCTTTTTCATTAAATGCAAGCATTTGTTTTGGTCGGACTTCATTGGTGTTTGGAATTAATTCTTTGCCATGGTAACTTATTCTCTCTCTATTATGATTAAAAACTTTGGAATGTGAATCAATCTTTTGCGATTTTTCAATTTCTGTGACAAATAGCATTGAATTCCCCCTCCCTGTGACAATTACCATCAAGTCATCGACAAAAAGTTTCAGCTGTTCTGCCTGTGCGTTCATTTCTTCGGCAGCGGCTGCAGATTCTTCTGAATTGGCAACATTTTGCTGAACCACTGTTTCCATTTCAGCAATGGCATTATTTACCTGAACAATACCCTCTGACTGATCTTTTGAGGCCTGGGAAATTTCCGTGATCAACTCTCCCACTCTTGTAGCACTTTCCGATACTCTGCTGAGCGCATCGTTGGAGCTGGATACAAATTCAGAACCGCTATTTACTTTTTTTACCGTCCCCGCTATAAGTTTTTCGGTATCCCTTGCTGCCTCAGCCGCCCTCATGGCAAGATTCCGAACTTCATCGGCAACCACGGCAAATCCCGCTCCTGCTTCACCTACACGCGCAGCTTCAATGGCTGCATTGAGCGCAAGCAGCTTGGTCTGAAAAGCGATCTCATCAATGGCTTTTATTATCCGTGAGGTTTCCACACTGGCCCTTGATATTTCCTGCATTGAGTCCGTCAACAAATTCATGGAAGTGGCAGCTTCGGAAAGAACCTGATTAACCTCTTTCATGAACCCATCTGCCAGCCCTGCATTTTCAGCATTTTTCATTGTCATTGACGACATTTCCTCCATGGACGAAGAAGACTCCTCCAATGCTGAAGCCTGTTCAAAAGTCCCTTCGGCCATGGACTGACTGGATGAAGCAACCTGTGCAGATGCAGATGCCACCTGATCCGCCCCATCTTCCATACCACAGATAATTTTATTAACTGGATTAACAATGGACTGGGTCAAAAAAAATAATATCCCAGCAATCACCGCAATCCCAACCACAGCTATGATAATACTTGTTTCTCTAATCTGATTGACAGAGGCAAACAATTCATTAACATTTGCCGTTGAAGCGACAATCCATCTTGATTTATTTTCCTTTGAAAACGCGACAATTTTATCAACACCCTCAAATGAATATTTAATCAGACCATTCCCTTGTCTCACCATCTGACGACCAAACTCATATTTATTGGAATCAAGAGCCAGTATTTTTGATTTATCCGGGTGAGCCAATACTTTTCCAGTGCTGCTCATGACATAGGCATAACCGGTTTCTCCAATTTTTTCTGAATCGATAAATTTTTCTGCAAACAAATTCATTTTAATAGCACCAAAAAGAACACCGGTTATTAATCCCTTGTGTCTAATCGGGGAGGAAATAACAAAAATAGGAGTTTGGGAAACCTTGCTAATTATCACATCGGAAATCGAAATATTTCCCGCCATGGATTCTTTAAAATATCCACGATCTAAAACACTTATAACCCCAACCTGGCCGGCCTCCGATGAGCCAATAATCCTTCCATCAGTATCCGCCAAGACCATACATTCAAACAGAGGATTTTGGTTTGTAATACTTTTCAAGCGGACATTTACTTTATTGACCTCAACTTCCTCCGAAGGGGCAATAGTAGCATTTTTCAATAAATTTTCATTACTAAAAGCAACCAGATCATTTTCCCGTTCAACTATCCAATTGCCAACCTGCTTGGAAATTGACTGGGATATAGACTTAATTTGCCCCTCGATGATATATTCCAACGCAGCACTGGCTTTCAGATAAGAAACGACTGAAATAATAGAAAAACAAATGATAGTTACCGAAATTGTTGGAATCAAAAATTTCTTTTTCAAACTGAGTTTCATTGAAATACCCTTTTTAATAGTGTTGAAAACGGGGCGCAGATGCTAATAAAGTCAACAGGGTTGATCATAAGATGGGCCACTATACGGGAGATAAAATTCTATACATCTCAAACACCTGGAATAACAGTACTTAATTTTTACTGTCAAAATTTTACCACAAGGTGGCCGATGTTATGATCAAGCCCAAATAATATTTCAATAGGTTGTCCAAACTAAAAGCAATCCATGATGAGAACTTATGACTGACGATGGTAGTGTTAGATAAAAGTTATAATTTTGTTTCATGATTCTTTATACCCCATGTGTGTTCGTTTCTGACGATGGTAGTGTTAGATAAACGTTATAATTTTGTTGAAATGCCTTCTTTTTTCAATTGAAACACCAGGGTGGCTGTGTGCTTCATCTTATTATAGAATTCTGCGTCCTTACCTGTGGCATTGATCTTAATAAAATAACGGACAAACCACCGGCCAGCTTCAGGAACAGGAACGCTAAGCTTGGAGCCGGACACGGTTGTCTTGTGATAAAAATTATTTTCCGCCTCGGTGGAAAAACCATTCACGGTGGCATCCCAAGTACCTTCACCCTCATAGGGCTTTCCTTTAAAATAAATGGCAAGCTCAAGATCTTCTCCCGATTTCAAGGTGGAGATATCCTTGCTTGGTACAAGCTCCAGGGGCAGACCCACCCGGGCTGGAAAGTCTGGAGAGGGTGTATCACACACCACATAGGTTTTTGTGTACTGCTTGCTGTAAAGACTTTTTAGAATTTTGTCCGCTTTTCCACTAATTGCGCTTTTGGGTTTGATGGTGTGGCGTTCATGGCCTTTTTTGTCAATATAGACCGTGTAGTAACCCGGATTGGTTTCTGCTGACAGCACATATGTGCCGACCTCATCGTAATTCACCATATATGAGTGAAGAGAGGTTTCGTCGCGAACCTTAATGTCTCGAACCTTTCCAGAGGGAGATAGCACCTGAAGTGCTTTCAATTTTTTACCACGAACGCCATCATCCACGGGGACATGATGACCATAACAAAAAAAAAGTGGGGAACGTTTTCCTTCATGGACATGATATCGGCTGGACTGAATGAACAGGCTATGACAAAACGCAGTTGAAGCAAATAGCAGACATGAAGAAATGACAAAAAAAGTTTTCAGACAAAAGTATAGACAATTGTGAATTTTAAGGGGTGTTGCGTTCATGATCTCTCCTTTTTTGATTTTTCCGTTTTTTTCATACGAGACTCCGTGCAATGCAATATACTGGAATCATAGTGATTTAATTTTTCGTTGTGACAGGCAATTACTGCAATGTGGGTTTTTTATATGAAACTCCGTCTAAAGGACTGTAATTATTAGAGTTTCATTTTCCGTTGTGGCTGGTGCTTACAGCCATGTATGTTTATACAAAAATACAGCACCAGAGTGCCGCCAGCAAAGCCTCCGAGGACTGCCGCAGCCGTTTATATCAACCAGAAGAAGCGGAGATGGAGCATGAAAGATTATTCCGATTATCGCCGTACAAAGAGAGCAATCTATCTGCAGTGACCATGGCTGAAATTTTTTTCTTTGTACTCCGGCAAATATCAAGTTCTCCCTTCTGCTCAAAAGGAGCTTGACCATAAACCTTCAGAACAAGCTCCTCATACTCCTGGCGCAGTATTTTAAATGAAGCCTCAACCTCTGGGTACTCCCCTGATGATCTAAAAGGTAAACGGATAAAGTCACTGATCTTCCCGATTTTAAAAAAAGGAACGCTAAGATAATGGAAACCTGACGGTTGCCAGTTCAAAGAACGTTCATTTTCTCCTGGTAGACAAAAGCTTAAATGAGAGTTGGGGATTTCGGGAATCAGGCTTTGGATGTTTAGTGCATTCACTGCCATCTTTTTTTCAAAGGGTTCCAAAATGATCTGGTAATTCAATGAAGGCCTGAAATTTCCTCGCTTTTTTGTAATACTCCATTTGATTTGCATGAAATTCCTTTCTAAGTCAATTCGTATTCATAAGGCTTTTTACATGAAACTTCATGCAACAAGCTTAAACTATAATATTTTCGTATTTAGCCATGACAAAAGCCGGGTAAAATACCAGGTCTGCCCATGGTAGCTTTTTATATAAAACTCCGTCCAAAATCCTGATATTGTTAGAGTTTTGCTTTTCGTTGTGTCTGGTGCTTACAGCCATGTATGTTATATAAAAAAGAAGGTGCTGGGTACTGGGTGCTTACAGCGACTACTTTTTCATGATTCGTTGTGTCCGTCAGGACATGGATGTTATAAAAAAGTCCCGGCAAATTAAGAGGGACTTTCAATCTTCGTTGTGGGCAGTCCGGATCCAGAATACGGTCTGCCCGTGGAAGTTATTGGGAAAGGCTATCCAACGGAATAACCTCCCCAAATGGGGGAACAACACTGCTGTCTCCGGATTTTACCCAAAGCACAGGATATGTCGGAGATCGGACAGGAAACAGGTTACATTCCATGTCAGTCAAAAAAATCAGACATGCCGGGAAAATGTATTGATGATCCAGATAATCAAAAACCGGACGAAAATCCGTACCACCCCCTCCTTTTGGATCAAAGCAAATGGGAAGGTCCCATTGTTCAAAGGTCTGGAAGCGACTTACGGACATATCACAATAGAGCAGATGAATTTTTGAAGGATGGTTCTCCATGATGGCGGACAACTCTGCTGAAAATTGTTCCAGCTCATGGGCCTGGATGCTGCCGGAGGTGTCAACAGCCACTGCAATCTCGCTCAATTCATGGTTCTTAAGGGATGGAAAATAGAGGCCTTGGTGGATATAGCGGCGGTTGGGTGTACTCCAGGAGTAGTCAGACTTCGCTGCTCTCTCAATAAATCGTGCCAACAGCTCTGTCCAGGGAAGTTTGGGGTTGATGCGCTTTTCCACAAACAGTTCTATACCCCTTGGCAGCTTTCCCATGCTTCTTGCGTTTACATAGGCTTGAACCAATGCTTCGTCCCAATCGGTCTCCGGTTCCAGGGAATCTCCAGGCCCGTTCTGGTCAAGACTATCTCTGATTTCTCCTGACTTGCCGGGATCAGGCATGGCATCGGGTTCGTTGTCGTCATCCACGGATTCCGGCAGATCCCCTTCCTGGCTCTGGAATGTATCTTCCAACAGACTCTTTTCCGCTGCTTCCGGTTCCTGATCGTTATCACGATTCCCCTCTGAGTTATCCTCTTCTGCCTTTGTTAACAACTCATAAATGGCATCTGCGCTTTTATCTCGAAAAGATTCATCAAACAAAAATCCATCCGGCAAAACAATACCGGCATCCAGAAGAATGGGGTTTATGGCGTAATCGCAGGCTCGGTTCCAGGCCTTTGGATCACGATTATTTCGCCGTTTATGATGGGCACATGCCGGATGCATTACCGTATGGGCGGCAAGCCCTTTCAATTTTTCCGGAGGCAAATTTTTTACATAGTCCGGGTTATAACAAAATTTTTGTCCATCGGTCCAGGCGGTCTGACATGTGGGATCTTCCCTGATTTTCAACCTCAGCGCTAGTGAGGCAAAAAATGGATGCTCAATGACCAGGGAAGTGCGAGCTTTTAAAATTTTTTCATAGGCGGTCTTATCGTTCATATCCCCCCCTATACCAGGACATCCGAATGGCAAGATGCCCAGTTTGCAAAGGCTTTTGTATTTACAATATCTTCATTTTTTAACACTGCATCACGGACCAGCAATACAGAAAACTCTGTGGGCAGGCGTGACGAATAGGCCATAATGCCATCGAAGTTACCATTATCAAGTGCATGGCTCATCATTTCACAAATGGCGAACAACAGGGCCGGGTCCTTGGGAATTTCAATCCCTGAAGGGTTTGCAAGGATTTCTTCCACTGTGGGAAGCTGCCCCCATATCTTAAGAAATCCAAGGAACTCGGAAGCGCCTCCCATACCAACAGCCCCAGCTACAAGCTCTTTAAAAATGGATGAATCAGGGTTGGATTGCATCAGGTTGGACACAAATTCCCATGACCTTGGTGAAGGAAAAGCTTTGTGATTTTTTTCAGGATCAAAATCATGGAGCAGAGAAGGTCTGAAACGAATAAAGGCAATAAGTTCCGGTACCATTGCGTTTTCAAGCGCCCAGGAGATCCAATCATCTGGATCAACAGCAAAATTTAAATGGACAAATCTATTGGCCAAGGCAGACGGCATGCGATGGGTAACGGCACGGTCCTGTTCCCGGTTACCTGCCGCAACAACGGACCATCCATCCGGCAAAATGTATTCTCCCAGACGTCTGTCCAGCACAAGTTGGTAACAGGCAGCCTGAACCAGGGGAGGGGCGGCATTCAGTTCATCGAGAAAAAGGACTCCTTTTCCTTTTGTAGGAAGAAATGCCGGAGCACACCATTGGGACTTTCCGTCCGGGCTGATTCTGGGAAGCCCCCTCAAATCTACGGGATCCAGGAGTATGGCACGGATATCAATAATGTCCAACCCAAGACCTGCTGCAGTTTGGATGACCACCTGGCTTTTTCCTATTCCCGGTGGTCCCCAGAGAAAAACCGGTTGCCTGATATCTAATAATGATTCCAAGGCTATTGCTATTTGTGACGCCTTCATAAATTATCCTTTAGTTTAAAATTAATATTTAACCAGAACCTGGATTTTCAATAATTCTCAAATTTGCAGTCGGCCTGTTTCCAGCAGCGCGTTTTAATACAAATACGAGTCGCCAGAGTCAAATCACCGCCCAAATTGAGGGGCTACTTCCATGGAGAGTTAATCTAAATTTTATCATAAGTCAAGAACAGTGTTTGTTATGCCTAATAATTTTTGGAAGAAGTATTAATTTCTGTCAATTCGTGCATAAAATCAGCCTTGCATTGTTGCTGTATCGTTGAAACTCTTTCTTAGACACGATCTGCTGGCAAAAATATCTTCACACTGTCAGCAGTGATAAAAATCAGCCTATCCTAACTTTTTTATCTTGACCCAATCATTTTTTTCATTTATAAGTTTTTTCATTCTACTTTTTTTAACCTCATAGTGACAGAACTTGGCCACAGTAAATATACCCAAGCCTGTAACAGGATTGACAACCATGACTTTATTGAGCAAAACAGTACCCGGAGACAGCGTCGATATCAAGCAAGTGACCGCAGAAGGAAAACTCGGCCAGCGACTAATGGATCTGGGGCTTTATCCCGGCCTCACCGTTAAAGTGGTGAGAAACGCCCCCCTAAATGATCCCATGGAGATCGAAATCAACGGCTACCTTTTAAGCTTGAGACATGAAGAGGCAGAATATGTTGAAATCTGCTGAACTGTCTGCGCACAATAAACTCATCCTATTGACGGCCAGCCAAACACATCAAATCAACCATGCTAAATACGGACATCAACTTAAGCCAGGGCATTATCAAACATTTCGGCCTGTGCGGGTAGCACTTTGTTGATCCTATTTGGAGCAGCATTTCAGTGAAAAATGCAATCTAACAATGCAAATTAAAGGCTAAATTTGATCTGTTTGTATTGGCAAACACTGCGGATAATTGTCACCCGAACAGGATGATCCTGTTATTTTTGCCAATGGCCCTTTGCTTAACCCGCCTTTTCAACAAAAGCGCAATTCAAACTCAAGGAGAATCGTACTATGCAAATTGCAGAAACTACATTGGAGGATTGCCGAGGCTCAGAAAAAGAGTCGCCTGATTCGCCAGAAAAAACAAAGGATGAATTTCAGGGAAATCATGATATTGATTCATCACACGGGGCAGCCATCACTCCAAAAATTGAAACGGAGCCCCCCCCGCACCACGATAATCAGGCACCTCCGGGATACGCAGCTCCCCAGACATACGACGTGCCCGTCCAGGGAATGAATCAGCAACCTGCCCCAGGTCCTGCTCCCGGAAACCAACCCCCTCCGGAATACGCAGCTCCCCAGACATACGGCATGCCTGACCAGGGAATGAATCAGCAACCTGCCCCAGGTCCTGCTCCCGGAAACCACCCCCCCCCGGGATACGCAGCGCCCCAGTCATACGGCATGCCTGACCAGGGGATGAGCCAGCAACCTCACCCAGGCTATTCTCCTGGAAACCAGCCCCCTCCGAGATACGCAGCACCCCAGTCATACGGCATGCCCATCCAAGAAATGAACCAGCAACCTCACCCAGGCTATGTTCCTGGAAACCAACCCCCTCCGGGATACGCAGCTCCCCAGTCATACGGCATGCCCGTCCAGGGAATGAACCAGCAACCCCACCCAGGCTATACTCCTGGGAACCAGCCTCCTCCAGGATATGCAGCACCCCAGTCATACGGCATGCCAATGCCCGGCCAACCTGATCAATCGGCAAGTGGACACTCATGCAAATGCAATGGCAATCCTAATGCAGAAGATGCAAATCTAAAACATGATCTCAACCGCTATGGACAACTACTGGATGCAGTAACCGGAATAATGAACGGAGAGCCTGATATCCCGAAGATCGCAGGAATTCTTGATAGCTACGACCCTGCGTTTTGGAAAGGTGCAATAATCGGCGTGCTCTCATCTCTTATATTGACTAACGATACCGTTAAAGGCGCAATCACGGGAACCATATCCAAAGCACTGGGCAAAGAAGCATAACCAGCATGGCCGGAGCATGGTATTTGCTTTTGGGCGCAACGAATGATCAAGCGCTCATAATTGTAACACTTTAACTTAAGTTTCATATAAAATAATCAAGAGAGGCAATAATAATGTCACATCCAAGCCAAAAGGCAGTTCAGAACACCGTATACACCCCTATTTCCAGAATAGCCCTGACAGTGGGCACTGTCGGTGCCATTGTCGGAGGCACCAACGCCGCCGCAAAAAATATCAAAAAAGTAAATAATAATGAAATAAGCAGAGAGACCGCTGTCAAAGAAGTACTCAAAGAAGCTGCCGGAGTAGGTGTAGCAATCGGCGCAGCCACTGCGGTTGTCAAAACGGTTACCCCGAGAAGCAATATCCTTGGCATCGTTGGAATCATTGCCGTGGCAACAGGCACAAAAATGCTATGGAATTCAGCCACTGAGAAAAAAGAAAATAGCGCTCAGAAAAAAGCCACAACAGATAAAGAGGCTACCACTCAGACTCAGGAAAAGTCCGCAACAACTAAAGAGGCTACCACCCAGGAAAAATCCACGCCAGAGAAAGAGACCACAAAGCCTGGAAAAACAGAAAAAAAGGCAACAAAATAACGAATTTGCTCCTTTAATCCAAAGGCAGGACTTTAAGATAAAAACATTACCGGTTTGATTCTGTATAACTGCCACAGACAGACCGTATTGGGGGGTCTGGCCTGCCCACAACAAATATCTAAACTCAAGTTATTACAAGTCATTGGACGGAGTTTCATATAAACCTTGCTCTCAGTTTCATATAAACATTACTCTCAAATTTTTTAAATAATCAGGAGATTCAATATGCATAACGTATATCCTTCACAGACAGCACCACAGACACATTCAGCCCCACAGGCATATTCAACACCACAAGCACAAGCAGCCCCGCAGGCGCATTCAAACCCGCAAGCACAATCAACCCCCCAAGCACAACAACCGACCCAACCTTATAATAATGCTCAGACCGCCACCAACCTGAACCATGACCAATATTTATATCAGTACCAGACAACCGACCCAGCCTATGCCTACAATACAGCCCAACACGAAACAGCTCCGATCGCTCCGCCCAACGGCATCGCAGCTTGGTATAATTTTTCAGATGGATCATACTTAAAAGGTTTTCTCATGGGGGCGGGAATCACACTTTTGGTAACAAACCCCACCGTACAAAAAGGTATTGTCACAGGCGCAGTTAAACTGTGGTCCATGGTGCAGGGTGGCGTTGAAGAGGTTAAGGAGCAGATTCAGGATGTAAAGGCGGAAATGAGCCAAAAATAGCAAAACCGAATTCAGGCATCCTTCAGATCCCGTCAAAAGCACCTCGTATTCTTTGCGGAAGAACCCTCGGTGAATGGGCTTCCGGCATTAACAAGTGTAAATCGACAAAGATAAGGATGCCCTGCTTTGCATTAAATTCAGCCTGGCTATCCAGGCTGAAGGGAGATTTTATGAACCAAAATCCGGATACCGTAAGCCGCGCAGTCTCATCCCTGAAAGAAAAACGAACCATGGCAAAAACCGGAATGATCGTTTCCATGGGAGCCCTTGTTGTCACTGGCTTTATGCGTAACCGTGAATCCAATGCGCTGCATGTTGGCTCCGGTCTGGCCCTTATAGGCTTTTCCTACTGGCATTACAAACTCTACGAACCCAAAACCGGCAGACCCAAACAATAGCCATGACAATGACACCACAATTAACAAACAAAATCACAATCCTTAATGAACTGCCAGGAAGGCTTCGGATTCACAATGCGATGCTGCATGACCCGAATCTGGACCCGGCATATCTTGAAGCCATTCTACTAAACATATCGGGAGTAGAAGATGTCCGCATCAATATCAAAGCTGCCTGCGTCATCACCCATTACAACAAAATCCCCGGGACAAGAGAAAAAATCCTGATACTTATGGAGGAGCTGCCAAAAGAGATATTCCATACCAGAATCACGGCATTGGAGGACCCTGATCCCGTAGGCGTTATAGTCAAAGGGTTGACTGCGGCACTGACACCGGCCATTCCCAAAGTAGTAAAAGGCCCATTGAGTTCTATTCTTTCAGTTCCAGTATTGATGCAGGGTGTGGAAACCTTTATTGCCGAAGGTATAAAAGTTGAAGTGCTGGATGCAGCGGCAGTGGGATTTTCTTTGCTCAGAAAGGATTATTTTACAGCCAACGCCATCGTTGCCATGCTGGCTTTGGGCCAATATATGGAGCAAATCTCTGAACAAAAATCCACCGATCTACTTAAAAGCCTTTTAAGGCCCCAGGTGGAAACCATCTGGATTGAAAGAAATAAACAGGAAATCAAGGTAAGTCCTGATGAAGTCTGCATCGGAGATCTGGTTGTCTGCGGCACCGGTGAAATGATTCCCATAGACGGAAAGGTGAAATCCGGTGAGGCATCGGTAAATCAAAGTTCTATTTCCGGAGAATCGGTCCCTGTCCACATCACTCCTGGAAATGATGTTTGTTCAGGTTCCTTTGTAGAAGAGGGTAAAGTTAAGATTGAAGCCATGCAGGTCGGGGCAGAAACGGGTATGGCAAAAATTAGCAGATTTCTTGAAAACTCCCTCCGGGATAAATCCAAATCCCAGAAAGAAAGCGATATTCTTGCGGACAAACTCGTGCCTGTCACCTTTGCTGTGGGATTAGCCGAATATCTGCTTACCAGGGATATCAAACGCGCAGTATCCGTACTCACCGTAGACTACTCCTGTGCTATCAAACTCTCAACCCCGGTTGCAGTTAGAACGGCAATATTTACCGCCGCACATGACGGCGTTCTCCTCAAGGGAGCAGAAGCTCTGGACCGACTGGCCAGGGTTGATACACTGGTTCTGGATAAGACCGGAACATTGACAAAAGGTGTCCTTGATGTAACCGATGTTATTCCCCTTACAGATCTTTCTGCGGATAAACTTTTATCCCTGGCCGCCGGAGCAGAAGAGCACTATTCTCACCCTGTGGCCGCAGCAGTTATCAAAGCTGCCAGTGAGCGAAATCTCACACTGCCGCCCATGGGAGAGGTTGACTTTATTGTGGCCCACGGCATTTCTGCCTATGTTGAAGGTAAAAGAGTTCTTGTGGGCAGCCACCATTTTATCGCTGAAGACGAAGGCGTTGACTGCTCAAAAGCAGGTAGCCATGTAAACGATTTGAGACATCAGGGCAAAAACCTTCTCTTTGTTGCCAGAGATGGAATCCTTGTCGGTCTTATCGCCATGAGAGACGAGCTCAGACCGGAAGTGCCCGAAGAGCTTAAAAAATTAAAAGAGCAAGGTATAAAAAAAATTGTTGTCTTAACAGGTGACCATCACATCACAGCAAAAGCGCTGTGTGACAACATTGAGGCAATTGATGAAATCCACTGGGAACTTGCCCCGGAAGACAAGGCAAAAATCATAAAAAATCTTCAAGATCAGGGCTATTTCATTGCCTTTGCCGGAGACGGAGTCAACGATGCTCCGGCTCTTGTCACTGCCGATGTGGGGATCTGCATGCCCCAGGGGGCAGACCTTGCCAGGGAGTCCGCCCAGGTTGTACTTCTGGAAGATGATTTCGGAAGCCTGACACGAGCCAGAGAAATTGCTGTCAATGCTCAAAAAACCATTAAAAACTGTTTCAAGGCAGCCGTTGGGATCAACACCTCTATTCTCTTGTTTGCAACTGCCGGAATCATCGAACCTGTTATTTCCGCAATGCTTCACAACACCAGCACATTGGGTATTCTGGGGTATGCAGCCATTTCCGGCACCGAAAACAAAAAATAACCCTGTCTAATCAGGAGAAAAAATGTACACTACACTGACCGAAGCCCCGTTCGGAAAGCCCCTGAAGCTTATTAAGGTCGGGAACTCGAACCTTTATTTACGCCTTCAGAGAATGGGACTTTTTCAAGGCAGCATTATTACCCTCCATGACGAAGAAATCAGGATTCAGCCAGTCCGCGTAAAAGGCACGACCGGAGAACGTGTTATGGGAAGCGGGATGGCATCAAAAGTACTGGTTCACCTTGACGACGACCGCAAATTCCCGATGGTGGAGATGAAACCGGGGGAGTCCGGACATATAGAAGGCATCACGGGGGGGTCAGCGCTTGCCAAAGCACTTGAAACATTGGGCTTTCATAACGATGACCGGGTAACTATGGTACGCAAACTTCCGCCCATGGAATACATTGCATTAACAGACAAAAACATACGAATCAGCCTTACTGAATCCATGGCTGCCAAAGTATGGGGCCAATCCGGCGAAACCATGATGCAACTTGTGTCAGCGCCCCGTGGAATAAAATTTTTTGTAAAAAAACTCATCGGTGGACGCAGGATTGTAAAAATGTTTGAATCAAAAGGAGTGGTCACAGGAAGCACAATAATTCCGGAAACAGTTAAACAGGCTCAGACTCTGTACATGAGCAAAGAGAACCCGCTGGTCATTTCAAGCTTTAATGGCCTGCGTCTCTTTCTTAAACGAGAGGACGGATCTCATATTTTTGTTCAACCCGTTCACGATGCAACCCCACACCCGTGACGAATAACCCACACCCGTGAGAACAAAAATGTCAGGGACAGCAATTAACCAGCATTATTTTAACCACTCATGAGTCGCCGATTCTCATTATTTTCATACTGCATGTGCTATTTTAAATTTTCACTGAGCATATTATGTGGTGGTAAATCAGAGAACTTATGACTGACGAGTTAACCAATATGAGTTATCAAATGATATTGATAAAAAAGACATTAGCCATCAGACACGACATACCGTCTCGCATGAGATTTAAGGTTTACCCTGTGAGAAATAACATAAAAAAATCCCTGAACCTTGAAAAGCGTGCAGGAGAAATTACAGGTATTGTCTCTGCAATTGTCAACCCTTCGTCCGCAAGCCTTATAGTCAATTATGATTCTTCGAGAATCGACAGAAAAGCACTCATAAAAACCATCAAAGGTTTTTTCATCACTCAACCAAAACCGATAAAAAAACCAAAGGATATCTCGGTAAGATCTGCATCATATCAATTTGCAGCGCTCTCGACAGTTGTGGGCGGGCTTTTTGTCAAAGAGATCATTCTGGGCGTAACAGTGGCCCAGACTCTTTTCAGCCCCCTTGGAATCATTACGGCACTATTTGCTGTTCCTCTCCTGAAACGTGGATATGAGCACCTGAAAGAGCAGCGCTTTACACTGGAAACCTTCCTGGGCGGAAGCATACTTGTGGCCTGTGCCGCAGGAGAAGCGGCTGCAGCCCTTGAAATACTCTGGATAACCGCAGGCGGTCATCTTCTTCAGGCATGGATAACAAAGCGATCCAGAACTGCCATTCGCGATATCCTCCAGGTGACCGGAAAACATACCTATATTCTGATTGACGGTATTGAAGTTGAAATTCCTGTGGATGAAGTGACACCCGGAAGTATAGTTGTGATGCACACCGGGGAAAAAATTGCTGTTGACGGCAGCATTATAGAAGGTGAAGCGGTAATCGACGAGTCTCCAATCAACGGGCGTTCCGAACCTGTTGCCCGCCATTGTGGAGACGAAGTCTATGCCGGAACATTTGTCCGCCAGGGCGTGATACATGTCAAAGCTGAAAAAGTCGGAGATCACACATATCTATCCAGAATACTGACCATGGTCGAAGATTCCCTTGAAAACCGTGCCCCCATCGAAGGAGTGGCGGAAAAACTGGCCACCAATCTTATCAAAACCGGTTTTACAATGACCTTTGCCACACTGCTTCTAACTGGGAGCCTCTGGCGCGCATTTACAGTCATGCTGGTCATGGCCTGTCCCTGCGCAACCATTCTCTCTGCATCCACGGCCATCAGCGCTGCGATGAGTGCTGCTGCAAAGCGCCATATCCTGATCAAGGGAGGACGTTATCTGGAAGAGGTCGCCCAGGCAGACATCGCCTGTTTTGACAAGACCGGCACCCTGACAACCAACCATCCGGAAATCAGACAGTTTATCAACGTATCAGATATACCGGAGGATAAACTGCTGCAAATTGCCTATTCGGCAGAAATTCATAATTTCCATCCGGTGGCACTTGCCATCAAGGCAGAGGCCCAACGACGGGAGATAAAGCCCCTTACCCATGCCGAATGCAACTATATATTAGGCAAAGGAGTGAGCGCAAAACTTGATAACGAGAAGATTTTTGTGGGAAACCAAAAGCTCATGCAACAGTTCAGCATTAATACGGACCTTGTAAAAGAGCAGATTGAGAAGTTTAACAAACAAGGGTTGACACAAGTATTTATCGCAAAGGAAAACACAATCCTCGGCTTGATGGGTTTTGCCAATCAGGATCGCCCCCACGTCAAACAGGTGGTTGACACTCTTTTAAAAAATGGAATAAAAAACGTCGTCATGATTACCGGTGACGAGGAGAGCACGGCCAGACATCTTTCAAAAGAGCTCAATATTACAAAATACTTCGCCTCCGTCATGCCAGAAGACAAGGCAGGCATCATAACGGCCCTTAGAGATGGAGGCAACAAAGTCCTTATGGTGGGTGACGGTATAAATGACGCCCTTGCCCTTGCAGAAGCTGATATAGGAATTGCCATGGGCGCGGGAGGATCGGAAGTTGCCATTGAAGCCGCAGACATAGCTCTTGTCCGGGATGATCTTACCGGGTTGATTTATGTCCGAGCCCTTAGTCGGGAGACCCTGAAGGTTGTCCACCAAAACTTTTGGATTGCCACCGGTTCCAACGTTGTCGGTGTGGCCCTGGGAGCGCTGGGCATTCTGTCTCCGGTCGCAGCCGGTCTCATCCATATCGTCCATACTGTGGGTATCCTGGCAAACTCAAGCAGGCTACTTATATACAAAGAACCGGAACTTGAGCCCTAAACACCAACCCGGACGTTCTTTTTTCGCCAAACCTTTTTTTCAAAGAACTCTTAAATGAAACATTATAGAATAGCACACCGCCTCTCCTGGCGAACAAGAATTAAGGCCGAGCCTCTGAGATATTTTTCAGGAAATATGCAGGCACTGGAAGAATCAATAACGGATTTACAAGGCATTATAGCTGTAAGGATAAATCCTCTGTCAGCATCAGTGATTATAGAACATCAAAGCCGGTTACCTGAACAATTCGAAATTTTTAAACTTATTGAACAATTCCTGAAACGTCCCTGCCTCTACGACTCTGCCAAAACAAAAGTAAAATTAAACGATAAAAAAAGCCAAGGGGCAAAAACCCACGTGTCTGGAAAATGTATAGTTGTTTCAGGCATATATCTTTTTATACGATGGCTTGGCGGCATAACTTTTCCAGGCACCCTTACCTTTTTTTTAACAACTGGTTTGGGAATCACGCTTAGCATCCCCATCATCCGGGAAGAGTTTAAATCCATCAGAGAAACCGGTAAACCGGGCCTCACTACCCTTACCACATCGGCTCTCTATTATGCCATGATCTCAGGAGCACCGGGAAGTGCCCTTTCAATTTTCTGGTTGTTCAACCTTTCCTCATGGTTTGAAACCCGAACTCTTACACACACCCGTAATTCCATACGTGATATGCTTCAAAGCAAAACCAATGATTCATGGTTGATAAAAAACGATGTTGAAATTCTGGTACCGGCCTCAACCATTGTTGCAGGTGACACAATACGCCTGGTTCAAGGCAACGTTATCGGTGTTGACGGTATCATTGAAAATGGCAGGGTATTGATAAACGAAGCTGTCATGACGGGTGAATCCATGCCTGTCTTTAAGAAAAAAGGAGACAAACTCTTTGCGGGAACGGTGGTGGAAACAGGACAGGCAGACCTTATCGTTGTCTCGCCGGAAAGAGAGACAAGACTTGCATCCATCATCAAATTTGTGGAAAACGCCGAGAGCGCAAACACCAATTACCAGAGATTTTCTGATCAATTTGGGAAACGGCTCTTCCCCATCTCCCTTGCTCTTTTTGCAGGCACCCTTCTTTTTACAGGCAATTTGTTCAAAGCCGTATCTATGCTCATCATAACCTGCCCCTGCGCCATCAGGATTTCAACCTCAACAGCAGTTACGGCAGCCATGGGGAATGCCGCAAAACAAGGAATTTTGGTAAAAGGCGGGGAATATATTGAACAGGCGGGCAAAATCAACAGTCTTGTTTTTGACAAAACAGGCACGCTGACCAATGGAATTCCTGGAGTTTCAAGGGTAGTCAGCCTTGACAAAGCCTTTGAACCAGATCAACTCCTTCAACTGGCCTCAGCAGCACAAAAGCCCTTTAAACACCCCGTAACCTCTGCTGTTCTTGAAAAAATACGTTCCACCAATCTTTATATTCCCCATGCATCAGATCATCAGTTCAGTGTGGGCAAAGGGGTAAGCGCCACTATCCAAAATTTCAGAGTACATGTGGGCAGCGAATCATTTATGGAGGAGTGTGATGTGGACTGCCGTGATGCGGTCTTTTTGATCAAGCACATGAATGCAGCAAGCGAGAGCATCCTGTTCATAGCTATTGACGGAAAGCTGGCAGGTCTGGTTGGTCTGTCGGATCTTATCAAAAGAAATGCAGCGCCGGTTCTTGATGAACTTAAAAAAAATGGCATTGAGCATATTGCAATGCTTACCGGGGATCAAGGCCATGTTGCGGACAAGGCAGCCAAAGACCTTTCAGTTGATGAAGTACGATGGGAACTATCACCCGAAAAAAAGGCAAAGTGGATCATAAACAGAAAAAAACACTTTCCCGACGCAGTCATTGCAATGGTGGGAGACGGAATCAACGACACGCCAGCTTTTGCCCATGCGGATTTAAGCATAGCCATAGGTTTAAACGGAGCAGATACCGCCATAGAATATGCAGATATCGTCATTCAAAAGGACGACTTGGCAATGGTGGCTGAAGCCCTGTTTCTTGGCAAAAAAACCCGCTCCATCTTCAGGCAGAATGTAACACTGACTGTCTTACTCAATACTTTTTTGTGCATATTTACAGCAATAGGGTATGTGTCACCTTTTTCAGGCGCTCTTATCCACAATCTGATAACCCTTGGGGTGGTGGGTAATTCAGGAAGGCTTCTTTTTTCCAGGAGCAATACCCCGGAATCTAAGTCTGACCCCGCCTGCAATCTGGAGCAGAATACTATTGACGATATAACTGCCACGGGCACACCGTATTGGGGATCTGGCCTGCCCACAACAAATCATGAAAATAATGTTAGGCGTGCCTACACTTTCATATAACGGCCATGATGCGCTGCATCACAACAAATAATGAAACTCTACTATAAAAATATCTGAATGGTTCTACCATTCTGTATGTATCTGAAATTATGAGATTTAAAATTATTTTTATATAAGCACCCATGCCCTGGCGGACACAACGAATATTGAAAAGGCTATCATGCCATGCCGCCCCCCCGACGGGCAATGGGCCCGGCCCGGAACCGTAGACGGCCCAATTGGCCGGTTCCTATTGCCCATCGGGGGGGCTCTGCTGAGGCAAACTTGGAGGCTACCTTTTCATATAAAAAGGGCCGATAACAAAGCCTGATTTTTTTAAATAAGACTTGACAGATCTCTCCAGGGAATATATTTATCCAACGTAGAATATTAGGAATGCCAAACTTATTTAATAACTATCAATTTTTTTTCATATCTTAATAAGGAGACACCATGAACTCAGCGCTCATTATCTACGGCTCAACCACAGGTAACACCGAATTTACCGCAGAAGAAATAGAAACGACCCTCAAAGAGAACAACGTTGATGTCACCCTGAAGAACGTCACGGACGTCGGGGTGGAGGAACTTGAAAAAAAGTTTGACATCTATCTTCTGGGAGCCTCTACCTGGGGAGAGGATGAGATCGAACTTCAGGAGGATTTTATCGATTTCTTTGATGATATGAAAAATGCCCCTTCATTTGAAGGCAAGCGCTTTGCCTTATTTGGATGCGGGGACTCATCCTACGACTATTTTTGTGGAGCTGTAGATGCCATTGAAGAGCGGATAACTGCAAAAGGCGGTACCATTGTCGCAGAACTCCTGAAGATCGACGGAGACCCTGAGACGGCAGAAATCAAGGAATGGACCCAATCTGTTGTATCAAATATCTAACAGACATGGCCGGAGCATGGTATTTACTCCCGTCACAACAAAATGTGAAACTCCTTGAAAGATGATATCCTGGAGGGGTCACATAAAATCAGGAGGAAAAATGATTTATCTCCCAAAGGAAACCAACAAAAAAGCAGAACTAAAAGCCATAGTACTGCTCAACCGAGCCGGAATGGCCGACGGCAATGCAGGACGGCATAAAGAGGCAAAGGTAAAACTTAAAAGCGCCCTGAAAAAAATCCAGGACATCGGTCTTGGCTGTTTTGAACCCAGGATTCTCAATAACCTTGGCTTGATCCACGCCATGGAGGGCCAGTGGGACCAGGCCATCCTCTACTACAACGAGGCTTTGGAAATGGCAGAACTTCAATCGGCTAACGACCCCCTTATCTATAAAACCGTCAAAAAAAACCTCACCCATCTTTTTAAATAACTGCCACGGGCAGACCGTATTGGGAATCTTGCCTGCCCACAACAAATATAGAAACTCCAGTTATTACAGATCATTGCACGGAGTTTCTTATAAAAATAGGCATCCTTTATTCACTCTGGTTGACACTTTCTCAAAATATCCCCTTATTTTCTGGGAATTTCCTCAAAAAAATGTCAACCCCTTTTGGAGGGAGATGAAGGATGCCGATAAATCAAAGAGTTCAATATTTAACCGGAAAAATGGCACTTCTCCCTCTGACTCCTTCCAGGATGATGTCGAGATCCTGGTTTTGATATCGTTTGCAATTATCGGCGCTTCTTCGGTGTCTCACTTGCGTTCATCTCCGTTTTTCTTACCTTACGAAATTCACTTCTGCCTTTTCCTTTGATGCTCAGCACAACCGATATTTTCGGATGCAGCTCAAGGTGGTTTGGTATCCTCTCCTGATAGACACCACCGAAAGACCTACCTACTCTCATCACGGCTACAGCATGGCTAAGCAATCATCTTGGCTTTGCCTTTTTGGGGCTTGGTCACAACGTCGGCCATTTTCTGATTGAATCTCAATTTCAAAAATCAAATCATGGCCAATATCGGTCATGAAAAGTTGAATGCAGGGGGGGCGCTGTTTCTGACAGCGCAATGCCGCTTCAAGGGCGTTGTCAATGAGATTTCCAAGGATGGTCACCAGTCTGCCAACCTCATACCCCTCCGGGATCTGCCCCATGGTACTGTCCGGATTGAGCAGAAATTCCACCTTCATTTCCAGGGCTCGATTGTATTTGCCCATGATAATGGCCGCAAGGGTTGGATGGGGCACGGCCCGGGAAAGAAATTGGATCAGACTCTGGAGACCGGAAGATTCCCGGGTCACAAGATCCAGGGCCTCCTGGTAGGCCTCCATCTGCAGCAGGCCGGCCAGGGTATGCAGTTTATTGGAATATTCGTGGGCCTACACCCGCAACATTTCGCTGAACTGCCGGGTCTGGCCCAACTCCTTTTGCAGGCGATACAAATCCTCTATGGGCCGAAAACTTGCCACCACACCGGTTGCTTTATCTGAGTATGCAATGGGAACGCTGGTAAACAAAAACTCCTGCCCGTCCACTTCTATCTCACGAAAGGAGTCTTTGTTGTCCAAATGTAAAAGCGTACTGAAACCGCTGTGGGCAAAAACGGCATCAACACTTTTTC
>CAKZLA010000493.1 GCA_937124525.1 uncultured Desulfobacterium sp. | reverse complement strand
CCATGACTCCCCCAGTGTGGATGTGCCAGGGGATATTGAGCAGGTTGAAGCAAATTTCTTTACGCCATGATTTCGCTTCCTGCACATACAAGGGTTCACCGGGGATTTTCCATTGGGTCCACCGTGGCCCTTGGAAAACCGAGCTTAGACCTGCTGGCAGATCTTCTGAGCACCCCACCCGAGAAGCAGACACACCTTCTGGAGGGGCGGGCCACTGTACGAATAGTAACCCTTGGGGAAACCGGCCCCGTTGCCGTGAAAACCTGCCTCCGGGGGGGATGGATTTCTCGATTTAACCAGCATTACTATGTGCGATGGGGTAAAACACGATGCCAAAGGGAGCTGGAATTTCTTTTCCATGCCCGCAATGCCGGAGTACAAACCCCTGCCCCCATGGCATACATAACCCGGGGAAACGCATTGTACCAGGCATGGCTGATCACCCAGGCTATAACCCCCCAGATCACATTTGCCACCCTTTCCCTGTCATACCCTGAAAAAGCCTTGGATCTATTGCCTGAAGTATCTCGGAACATCACCCTTCTTGTGGATGCCGGCATATTCCATGCGGACCTTCACCCGGGAAATATCCTGGTCACCCCGGATGATGGAATTCATTTTATTGACTTTGACAAGGCCCGATTTCTTAGGTGCAACAGAAAAGACTTAATACAAAGATACAAAAAACGATGGGAAAGGGCAATTACTAAATATGTTTTTCCAAGTTTTCTTTCCATCCTTAGACTTAAATAAGGAATTCAACAATTTTTAATTATGTTTTCCCCTGAAAATCAACAAAGCCACAGCTCATTAATGCGCCAATTGCATGAGTATGGAATTTTATTGTTTGCCTTTTCCCTTCCCATCTTCGAAGCCCCGAAACATCTGGGTTATTGCATGATGGTAGTGGGCTTTCTGGGCGTATCCCTGTATAAAAAAACCATCAGACTCGAAAAACCAAATTTCATTGAATACCTGCTCATCGCCATACTGATAACATCAGCCATCAGCACTTTTTTAAATTGGCCATTGCTCGACGGCATAAAGGGCCTGAAGCATCTCTTTTATCATATCAGCACTTTCTGGATATTGTACCGGAATAAATATAATAAAAAATTTTTGATAAAAATCCCCATGGCATTGGTCCTCGGAACCCTTGTGGGTATATTCTGGGCAGAGTACCACCTGTTTTTTTCCCAGATACCCTTACCTGCCCCCGGAGAATTTGAGCTTAAATTTAATTCTGTTAACTCTGTATCAAGATCCAGCGCTTTTAATGCAAGTATTTTATTTGTCTGTGCAGGGGTGCTCATGGACAATGTCTACAAATTCAAACGTAGAGCCATGATTTTTTTTACCATTGCATGGGTTATAATATCTGCCTGCACCCTGATCATGGGTGGCAGGGGCAATGTATTGAGTATTCTCGGGGCATACCTGTTTTTATTTATCCCCCTGTTGAAACATAAAAAATATCTATATTTTATAAGTATTCAAACGGCAATCGCACTTATTGCCATTATCTTATTACACATATACTCAGGTGCTCCCCAGACAGGAAGATTCAAACATCTCTTGTCAACAAAATTCACCACCAACATCAGTGCCATGGGTATGCATGATCAAATAAGATATGACTATTGGCGTATCGGACTGGCCCAAATCTACCAACACCCGTCTCTGTTTGGTGTAGGCCCCCGCAATTTTAAATCCATCAAGGTAAAAGATCTTCATCTCCAGCCGCCTCTTTTGCAAAAGACCATTAAATTAATCAGTCATGCCCCCCAGCATTCACACAATTGGGTGCTCACCAAATGTGCAGAAGATGGAGTGGCCGGACTGGCCCTTTTCTTAGGTTTGATATTCACCTTGTTTTTCACCCTGTGGAGACACCGTCCCAGCAACGAAAAAGGGGAGGTAAGCTGGATATGGGTGGCTGCTTTTTCAGCCATCATAACCGCCGTTATCAGCGGTTTTTTCAATTCGGCTTTCACCCACGAAAATGGCTGGCTGACCTTTTTTCTCATAGGGCTAGGTGCAGGTTACACAAGACAAAAATCAAGGGGAGAAAAGGAACAGTGTTGATTCATATCATTGGGCGGAAGAATGCTGCTGGCCTCAGTACAGATATCCAGATATTAACCAATCTTTTTTTAAAGCAGGGGTGGGAAGTTCGTTTCTCAGACTATAAATCTTTAAAAAGATTTTCTTTCTGGTCAGCAAAAAAATATGATTTAAACATTTTTCTCCAATGGGCAAATCCCACCTGGATGAAGATGGCCAGAAAAAACATTCTCATCCCCAACCCAGAATGGTTTAAAGATAAATGGGTGAAGGTAATCCCTGAATTTGACGCTGTTTTCTGCAAAACCCGTGTTGCCACAACCATATTTAAGAACAAAAATCCCCATACTTTTTTCACAAGTTTTACCAGCCAAAACTGTCATATTCCTGAAATTGCAAAAAAGAATCGGCAATGGCTTCATCTGGCTGGCAAATCCAAGTTAAAAGGCACACACACCATCATTAAAACGTGGTTGGCCAATCCAGATTTCCCCCACTTGACCATCATCCAGAGAAACGCTGAAACCACAGAGCAACAGGCCCTAAACTTGACATATATGTCAGAATTTATTGCCCAGGATCACCTCCAGTTGCTCATGAATCAATGTCCAGTCCATATTTGCACCTCAGCAACAGAAGGCTTCGGTCATTCCATCGGAGAGGCATTAAGCTGCGGTGCCATCATTATTACCACAGATGCCCCCCCAATGAATGAACTGGTAACTGACAAAAGGGGCTTTCTGGTCAAACCAGCCAACAAACAAATGATGAGACTTGCCACAGCCTATGGAATTGATCAACAAGGACTTGAAAAAGCTGTCCGAAAAGCAATGCACAGAGAAATGGAGAGTAGTCTGGGACAAAATGCCCGTAATTTTTTCATTTACAATGACCATTTTTTTAAAAAAGAAGTAATCAAACGGGTAGAGACTTTAATGAAGTGAGCGTTCCTTAGGGAGTCAAAGCTTATTGATTTATCGGCTACACCCCCCGGACGACTATTGTTTTCTAAATATTGCCCTGATTAAACGGTAGATTAAAAACTGTTGAATCCCTTATATGCAGGTCTAAATTTCAAAAAACGAGCTTAGCATCGGTCAGCCTGGGTAGGACTCAATGAGGTTATGATCAATATCAAATATTCTACTACTTCATAGACACAAGCGTTTCAAATATCTCCACCACCCTTAACGGACGACTGAAAATCTCTTGGTTCTTTGAAAATTTTTCAGCATTGTGTACCCAGATATCCCGTTGTGCCTGATCCGTAAGCATATCATGCAAATTCGTATTCAGGGTCTCCTGCAGGAAGGGTTCCTTGACAACCATACCCAGATTATATTGAGCGATATAAAAACTGTACCCGCAAAGCTTTGAACAGAGCACAGGAACCCCTGCTACTGCGCCCTCCAGCAGCACATTGCCGGTGGCTTCCCGGTGGGCCGGATGAATCAACAGGTCAGAACCAAACAGTATTTCCGGTATATCTTCTCTTCCCCCAAGAAATTTTACATGTGACTGCAGACCCATGGCGTTTATTTGTTGCCGGTATGAATGAATCTGGGGGTCTGCCCCCACCAGTAAAAGCACCGTTCGGAGTTTAACCGCTTTGGGTAATGACAAAAAAGCCTTTAAAGAACGATGATAGCCTTTAAGACTCAAATTGGATGCCACCATGGTGACAATATTCCAGGAGGGGTTGATATGCATACTTTGTCGAAGTTTTATCCCATAGTCTGCCCTGTTGGACGGAGCAATTCGATCCCGGCCAATGCCGGGGGGAATAAGATAAAAACGATCTGTTTCCGTTTTAAAGTACTTCTGATAATCTGCCTGCTGTCCCTGGGCCACCATGAGGATTTTAGTTTTTAATCCCCGGGCAAAGACAGTTTTTTCAAACTTCAGATTGGTTCTGCATCGGGGGGTCATACGATAGAACCAGCCCTGTTTTTCATGGGCCTTGACCGCAAAACAGGTATCCCCACTGTAATAAACATCAAGCCCGGGTATTTTATTAAATCCCACCAGCAGATCAAAGCTTGATGTATCAATTGTCTTCAAAAACAAATTGGTAAATGCCACATCTCTTTTACGGGTCGTTTTCTGTTTCACCGGCAATACTACCACACGAATGCCGGGAATATTTTCACTGGTCCATTCTGCTGTATACACAGTCACCCGATGACCTTTCTCCACACAGGCAAGGGCAATATTTTTCATACTTCGCTGGAGACCACCAAAGGGGAAATACCTGAAAATTACAAAACAAAGTCGCATGGACATTAACTCCCTATGAATTATTTTATTCTGTCAATTAAGGGTTCTGGGGGGTGATTCTTATTTCGGTCACTTTAACAGTTCATAGGCCATTGAGATGAATTTGTTGGGCGAAGTTTCATATAACTGCCACGGGCAGACCATATTGGGGATCTGGCCTGCCCAAAAAAATATTAGAACTCCAGTTATTACAAATCATTGGACGGAGTTTCTTATAAACTGCCACGGGCAGACCGTATTCTGGACACGGCCTGTCAACAACGAAATATGAAAGAATGTTAGGCATATCTACTATTTCATATAAAAACACACATGGCATTAAGTATCTGCCACAACGATAATTAAAATCATAATTATTACAACACTTTAAACGGAATCTTATATAAAAAAGGGGAGAAATGGTTTTCTCATATTACTTGATAAAGTATCCTTATAAATTAATCTGGCATTTCTTAAAACAGATGGATAAAACAGACGGGGTTGTTTTTTATTGCGGAAATGAAATTGATATAAATATTTTCAAACCCGTTCAAAAATATTTAAAACCCATTCCCATTGTAGCTAAAAACAAAAAAATTCAAACCCGGTTGAAAAAAATGGGGATTGATTCAAAAACCCTTCCGTGTTTTCCCGATGCCGTGATCACATGCCGTCAGGCAGCCTACAGATTTCCAGAAGAAAAAATTATCAAGATTGGCTTACGCCATGGGGCATACCATTTCAAACCCTTTGCAAACACCAAAGGTTATAATTTGAATACAAAATTTTTTATGACCAGTATTCAAGAAGTTGAAGAGGCTAAAAAACAGGGAATAACAGTTGGTGTGGCCATCGGATATCCCAAGCTGGATGCTGCATTTAACGGCGACTATAACGAAACCTATCTCAAGGAACTGGCAGAAAGGTCTGGATGCAGCCCCTTAAAAAAGAGTATTCTCTTCACTTCCACCTGGGACAAATCCGGGGTTTCGGCTGTTGAAAAGTGGTTCAACAGACTGGACTCTTTGACTGAGACATATAATGTGCTTGTGACGGTTCACCCATCAACCTCAAAAAAATATGTAGATATCATAAAAAATACAGAAAAAATATTTTTTATTGATAATCATGATGTGGTCCCCTATATCATGATCTCCGACCTATGCATCGGGGACAGCAGTTCCATCCTTGCAGAGTGCTGCGCCCTGAAAAAATCCATCATTACGTTCAGGGTACCCCATGGGGAAAGAACCGTTCCAGAAATTGCCGAGATAATAAAAACCATCAGCTTTCGCATCAATGGCTTTAGTGAACTAAAGCCAGCCATCCAATACGCCCTGGATCATCCAGAGGAAAAAAGTGCGGCCCAGGACAGGGCCAACCTTATCATGTTTGATATTCTGGATGGCAAGGCCGGGCAACGTGCCAGTGAACAGATTGTTAAACTGCTGCCCCATCTGAGGGCATAATACCAGGGAGTTGGTTCTAACTTTGACTCGCCTGGCATTTCATGGAAAAACGGTATCATGCCCGGCTTATGGGCGTTATTAACCCAATGCAAAAGAGCCAAACCCTGCAAAATTGAGTTATGCATGGGACATAAGATAATCCACCACCCGAACAGCGGATCTGCCATCCCCGGGTCCCACAAAAAGATCACAGTATGCCCGACGTTTTTCTCGGAACATCTGGGGATGCCTGAGCTGATCATCCACAACGGATTTTAACTGGCCATAATTTTCAGCGTGGGCACCGATGTCAGAAAATTTCAGGATATCTTGGTCCATGCGGCGGGTTAAGCGATAGTGAAACGGTCCCTTGTAGGACCATCGGAGATTAAAAAAATCACACCACACAATGGGCTTGTCCAGGGCCGCAAATTCAAAAATAGATGAAGAGGCTTCACTGATGAGCAGATCACTTGAAATCATGAACGGCAAAAGAGAATAGGCATTAATATCT
>CAKZLA010000492.1 GCA_937124525.1 uncultured Desulfobacterium sp. | reverse complement strand
AATGTTACTCATCAATTTGTAAATTACTCTACATGGCGCTCTTTTAATGATGCAGATGATGAAGTCTCCATTTCTGGCAATGTTACTGCTTGGGTGGATGTGAAGGATGGTAAGATTGTTCGTGTCCGTCCCATGCAATATGGTTGGAAGTATGACCAAAAGGATGTACGCCAGTGGGAGATGAAACGAAACGGTAAAAGTCTAAAGCCTTCGTGGAAGTCCCTGCCAGGGCCCTTTTCCTTGGCATATAAAAAAAGGGTCTACTCACCCAATAGAATTAAATATCCCATGAAACGGGTGGATTGGGATCCCAACGGAGATCGTAACACCCAGAATCGTGGAAAGAGTAAGTATGTTCGCATTTCCTGGGACGAGGCCTCAAAAATTGTGGCCGATGAAATCAAGCGGGTTCATAAAGAATATGGACACAATGCCGTCCTGCTCCAGGGTGATGGGCATGGTGAGTGCAAAACCATTAATACGCCCCATGGCCATGCCGGGGTACTTCTGGACAACCTTGGCGGGTTCACCCTTCAGGTGCGTAATCCCGATTCCTGGGAGGGATGGTATTGGGGAGCAAAACATGTCTGGGGCCAGGGAGCCCAGGGCATCATGTATCCGGCGGCTAATATTGTAAAAGATACCACGGAACACGCAGATATGGTGCTTTTCTGGGGATGTGATCCTGAAACAACCCCCTGGGGATTTACCGGGCAGTTTGCCAGCCGTTTGTGCTATTTCTGGACCGAGGCCAATATTAAACAGATCTATATCTGCCCGGATCTCAATTACGGCGCTGCGGTACATGCGGACAAATGGATTCCTGTGCTTCCCAACACAGATGCGGCATTGCAGCTGGCCATTATCTATATGTGGATCAAAGAAGACGCCTATGACAAAGAATATGTGGCCACCCATGCCGTGGGAATGGATAAAATAGAGGCCTATGTCCTGGGCCAGGAAGACGGCGTACCCAAGACCCCTGAATGGGCATCCAAAAAATGTGGCGTACCGGAATGGACCATCAAAGCCCTTGCCAGAGAATTTTCAGATAAAGTCACATCCATTGCCCATTACTTTGGCGGCGGCATGATTCGTGGGGCCTTTGCCCATGAGCCAGCCCGTTTGGAGTGTGTGTTGCTGGGTATGCAGGGTCTTGGCGCTCCGGGCGTGCATCAGCATCAGCTCACCTATTTTGGCATGCCCCGGGCCGAAGGACTGGGCGGTACATTTTTCTGGAATCCTGAGATTGAGGAGAGACTCTCCATCCCGGTCTTTTCATCGGTGACAGCGTGGCAGGAGCAGGTAATCCCCAAAACATTGATCCAGCATGCCATTAACCGGGACGGACCCATCACTTTCAGGGGTACCGGCGCACAAAATGCCTTGGTGGCAGATCAGTTCCACGAGTACACTTTTCCCATTGAAGAGGAAAAGGGCGGCACCGATATTCACATGATCTGGACAGATACCCCCTGTCGCATCACCTGCTGGAACTATGGTCATGAAACAGAACTTGCCATGCAGAGTTCCCAGATTGAATTCATTGTGGCCCAGCATCCCTGGCTTGAGAATGATTGCCTTTATGCGGATGTTATTCTTCCTGCCAACACCTTCATGGAAGTGGATGATATTTTAACCAATATCCGCCAGGGAACCCAGCAACCCAACATCATGATCGCTGATAAAGCAATTGAACCCGTTGGAGAATCCATGAGCGATTTTGAAATTGTTGTGGAGATCGGCAAACAGTTTGATATGGAAGAGGCCCTCACCGATAATAAAACCATTGCTGATATGCAGAAAAAAGTCTGGGAATATATGGGTGGTGAGAAGCTGGTTACCTGGGAGCAGCTGTCAGAGAAAAAATATTGGATTTATAACACCGCAGAAGACTGGGAAGACGATGTGGCGGGTTTTGGAAATTTTTATGATGATCCTGAAAAATACCCCCTGGGCACCCCCACCGGAAAGCTGGAATTTTATTCTGAAAGCCTGGAAAAGGCCTTTCCCGATGACATGGAACGTCCGCCCATTCCCAAGTGGATTGAAAAAAGCGAGAACCATGATGAGCGCATGTCCAGCCACAGGGCCAAAATGTTTCCCATGCTGCTGATGTCCAATCATGGACGATGGCGGGTCCATGCCCAGTGTGATGATATCACCTGGACAAGGGAAGCCCCCACCTGTAAAGTGCTGGGATACGATGGCTACAAATATGAACCCGTGTGGATGCACACCACCGAAGCTGAAAAACGGGGCATCAAGAACGGGGATATCGTAAAAATTTTCAATGAACGGGGTATTGTTCTGGCTGGTGCCTATGTGACAGAACGAATTCGTCCCGGTGTTGTTTCCATTGACCATGGCGCACGGCATGACCCTCTGAAAACAGGCGAGATTGAAAGAGGCGGTGCCATCAACACGATCTCTCCTGGTCCCATCACATCGAAAAATTGTGTGGGAAATGTGGTCCAAGGATACCTTATTGATGTGCAGAGGGTCACGGGAAAAGAGATGGATCAATGGAAAAAAGATCATCCCGAGGCCTTTGAAAGAGAATATCATCCCGATGCAGGCTTAAGGTTTGATGCATGGGTTGTGGGAGGTGAAAAATAATGAAAGCGTTTTTTCTGGATCTATCGATTTGTAATGGTTGTTACTGCTGTCAAATTGCCTGCAAGGACGAACATGTGGCCAATGACTGGACCCCCTATGCCAAGCCCCAACCCGATACGGGCCAGTTCTGGATTGGCATCACAGAGCAAGTTCGGGGACAGGTCCCCAAGGTTAAGGTTACCTATATCCCCAAGATGTGCCAGCACTGCGATGATGCCCCCTGTATTGAACAATGCCAGTTTGATGCCATTGAAAAAAGAGATGATGGCCTGGTTATCATCCATCCGGACAAATGCACTGGCTGCAAGCTGTGTAAGGACACCTGTCCCCACGATGCCATATTTTTCAACGAAAATTTAAATCTTGCCCAAAAGTGCACCGGCTGTGCCCATCTTCTTGACAACGATGATGAATGGACGGTGCCCCGATGCGTGGACCAGTGTCCCACCGAAGCCCTTAAATTCGGAGAGGAAGCAGATTTTTCAGACTTCATTAAAGATGCGGAATTTTTGAACCCTGAAGCTGGCACCAAATCAAGGGTGTTTTATAAAAATCTTCCTAAAAAATTCGTGGCCGGGACCCTATATGATCCCGTGGAAAAAGAGGTGATCATCGGTGCCAGTTGCACCTTGAAGGACACTGAAAACGGTGACATTTTTACCGCCACCACGGATAATTTCGGTGATTTCTGGTTCCGTAAACTTGCCGATGATCGAACATTCACCCTGACCCTTGATAAGGGTGGAAAGCAGAAAACCATTGATAATATCGTAACGGATAAGGACCTAAGTCTGGGGGATATCCCCATGGGTCTGGTGTAGTTAAAGGAAGGCATTGAATCATCCCCGAGGCTCGATGCTTCGGGGTATTTTATCAGCATATGTGGTGTTTGAAATAGAGTACGGCAGTTGCAGCATGCAGCTACCGTATTTTATTTTATTTCTAAAATAGAATACCATACCCTCCGGGTATGGTCAGAGATATTTGGCTCTGCCCTATTAACAGTTATTTT
>CAKZLA010000491.1 GCA_937124525.1 uncultured Desulfobacterium sp. | reverse complement strand
ATCAATATAGAGGCGAGAACGGAATTTTGAGCTTTACTGATGATTTTTCCAAAATAGCTGTGGAGCAGCGGTCTCAGTTGAAGGTGATAACGGAGATTAAATCTGAGCCTGAGGAGACTCTTCCGCCTGCATCTCCAGAGATTTTGTCGGATGGTGAAAACAGCGTAGCGTCAGAAGAATTGATGCAGGAGGCAAATGAATTAACCAGAGAGAATCAAGAATTAAAACAGGAGTATACCTCTATAATAGAGGAAAAAAAGCAATTGGTGATCCTTCGTGAAAAATTGAAACTCGAAAAAAATATTTCTGAATCTGTAGTGACAGAGTTTAAAAAACAGGCTGCTGATTTGAATTCCCGGACCAAGGCATATGATTCCAAATTGAAAGTTCACCAAGATAGAACCCAAGCTTATAATCTTAAACTTGAGCAGACGAAGAAGGCTGCAAAAACAGAAAATGGCACTTGAGTGTGTTTGACTTTTTCCTACAATCATGTTTAAACCACATTGACTGAGATGACTATAAATAATACGATTTTTTTTTAAAAAGGAAACAAAATGAAAATAGATGTGAAATTTTATTTGTTGTTAATCACTGTTTTTTTTGTATCTGCCTGTACCACCAACGGCCTGACCCAGAAACAAGACACACCCGCTGCAAATGTGGAAAAAAAAGAATCCGTGGCAGTCTACTATGATTTCAAAGACGTGCTGGTACCCGAAGAGTTGAAAGTTGATGAGGATGCCACTGTGATCATCAGCACACCTGGGCTCACATCAGGTGTTTTGGCTCTGCGGGGACGGGTGGAAAAAAATTCCCTGTTTAATTTTTTTCACATGAACATGATCAAGGATAACTGGAACATTGTCAGCCAGATCAAATCCCCAAAAATCACCATGCTGGTGTTCCAGAAAGTCAACCGCTGGGCCGTGGTGAACATCCGGGAAAATGATATTTATACCTATGTGGAGATTGGTGTGGCCCCCACCCAGGATCAGGCCCTGCCCATGGAATCCGGCGAAACCATCCTCACCAATTGAATCTGGACCCCGGGAAAACAATGACGAATCTGAAAGATAAAAATATACTTCTGGGAGTCTGTGGCGGCATTGCCGCATACAAGTCCGTGAGCCTTTTAAGACTGCTGAAAAAAGCAGGCGCACAGGTGAGGGTGGTGATGACCGATGCTGCCCGGGAGTTTGTGGGTGAAACCACCTTCCGTGTATTGTCTGAAAATGATGTGTGCACTGGGCTGTTTAACACCAACGAGGCCGTGGTGCGGCACATTGAGTGGGCAAGTGAGGCCGATGCTGTGGTCATTGCTCCGGCCACGGCCAACATTATTGCCAAGATGGCCCAGGGAATGGCCGATGATGCCCTGTCCACCATGCTGCTTGCCGTAACAGCCCCCATCATGGTGTGTCCCTCCATGAACACCTACATGTATGAAAACAGGGCAGTTCACCGAAATATTGATATTTTGGAGGGGGACGGCATGGTGATTCTGGAGCCGGGAACCGGAGAGCTTGCCTGCAAAACATCGGGGGCAGGACGTTTGCCGGACCCTGAAGTTATTTTTGACCGTCTGGAAAAATTGTTTGTTCCCTGTGATTTTACCGGTAAAAAGATATTGGTCACAGCAGGCCCCACCCGGGAGGCCATTGACCCGGTGCGGTACATCAGCAATCACTCTTCGGGTAAGATGGGCTATGCCATTGCCCAAGCCGCAGAAAAAAGAGGGGCCGAGGTTACCCTGGTATCCGGTCCGGTGGCCCTTTTGCCTCCCCTGGGGGTGGAAATAATACGGGTGGAAAGTGCCCGGGACATGGCAGAGGCTGTGCTTGATGCCATGGCTCATGCCGATGTCATCATCAAGGTGGCGGCGGTTGCCGATTATAGACCGGTCGACCCCAAAAATAAAAAAATAAAGAAAAAAGATCAGACCGGGGATGATCTTTCCATAAATCTCACAGAAAATCCTGATATCCTCCGGGCCGTGGGGGAGAAAAAACAACATCAATTTGTGGCAGGGTTTGCTGCAGAAACCCATGAACTGCTGGAAAATGCCGCCCTTAAAATGGCCCGTAAAAACCTGGATATGATTGTTGCCAACCAGGTGGGAGTTGAGGGTTCCGGGTTTGAGGCTGACACCAATAAAGTCACCTTTCTTTTCCGGGACGGCACCCGAAAAGATGTGCCCCTAATGGACAAGTCCGTCGTGGCCCATGCCCTTCTTGATGAGATTGGCACCAGAATCATTGGATAAAAACCCTTTCATGACATAAGTTTGACAGTACTTTTCTGATCCGGTGGGTGAAAAATGGATTTTTGTCTTCATTAATTTCAAGATAAAAAGACAGGTTTATATCAGGTAATCATCAATTCCTTTTGCTTTGTGTTTTAGAAGGCTGGAAAGCTCTTGAAATAATGCATTCGTTTCATTGATTAAGAATAAATGAAACTTCTCTTTGAGTAGTGTCCGTTCCTGAACTTCCAGAGGAATAAATCTGGAAAGCTGCTCCCTAAATTCTTTTCCATGAATGATATCAGGTATTTTTGATTTCATTTTTTCAAGTTTTTCACAATAATCATCAACCTTGTAATCCAGAAGTTTGGCCTTGATAAATTCGACATTTACTTTTGCTCCCTGCTGTCTAAGCCATCTCAAATCCCAAATATCACGATGACGGATATATGCCTGACAATTTACCAGAGAGATTAATTTGTCAGCCATAATTTCCTCCAGGGATTCCACCATCACAAGGGTATCGATATAGCCATCCGGTAAGAATTCATAATTCTGCTGAAGCGGGCGGGGGACTTTTGAATATGCGGGGATGTTGGCCACTTCGATTTTTATTTTTTGTCTTGGAAGATGACGTTGACCTGGTGCAGTGATAACACTGATCTGCCATTTGTCGACGCGGATGTCTCTATGTTCTGGCTCCATAGCCATCTCTTTCGGCTCTTTTACCATGACTTCCAGGCCATATTTTGATCCAACATAATGTTCAATGCAGGATTTTATGTCCATCAGGTGACCTGTGGCAAAATTACGCCCTCCAACAAAATCCAGATCTTCACTGAAACGAACCGCACCATAACACAATCGAAGGGATGTCCCTCCCTGAAATGTCAGTTCATCAAGTAATCGCTCCTTGTCCAAAGCGAACAGAATATCATAATGTAATAGCTCTTTTTCAAGGACAGGACGCATATGGGTATGCCCGCTCATCTTCATCGCCTGGTCAACGAGTTTTGATAGAATTTCTTTTTTATTCACCATTGGATTTAGTCCTGTCTCAGCATTTCAATGTTTCTGCCCACCCGTTTAAGATCTCTCAAGGCCGTTTCCCGGGTCGCCACGGGTAAGGGTCTTCCTTCAATCCGTTGTATGCGTGAAAGGATGTCCGATACCGTTTGTTTCGTGTGAGTAAACTCTATGACTCCATAATATGTGTTAAAAGTCCCTTTACGTCCGGTTGTCATGACGGTCAACCGGTCAATGGGGATTTGCGAAATCATGCCATACTCGGATAGCATTGATTCAAGGCTGACATAATTGTACGCACCACGACGCAGGGCAATGGCAACCCTTTCGATCACATAGCCGTCAAGGCAATGGGCGTG
>CAKZLA010000490.1 GCA_937124525.1 uncultured Desulfobacterium sp. | reverse complement strand
GGTACCTGATATTAACCATCCGGTGATTAGACAGATACCCAGGATCAATTCCAACCAGGGCAATACCAGGGCCGCCAGATTCACCAGCTCTCCCGGTAGCAGTTGATAGTTGTGTATCATGACGGCAAAAGCCCCGGGATGAATAATTTTATCGTAACTGGCATAGATAAACACCATGCCCAATATCCATCGGGCAGCATGGTAGAAAATTGTCTGCATTGATTTTGCAGTTATTTGAGTATTGGTGTTGTCCACCATATTATTTCCCCGGAAATTATGCATTATCATCGTTTCCTTTGCTTGACTCCACGGGCATATCCGCATTGAGCCATGCCTCCCATCCCCCTGACATCACTTTGACATTAAAGCCCATCTCCTTGAGAAAAAAGGCCAGGTCATGACTCAAGGTGCAGGTCTTACCATCGCAATAGGTAACCACCAGTCCATCAGGGTCTATCTGGGAGGCCACAGCCATGAATTGTTCCTGGACATCATGCCATGGCAGACTCAATGCCCCTTTTATATGCCCTTCGTGAAATCTTAATACATCCCTTGCATCAATGAAAAGGGCTGAATCGTTTTCATAAAAAACGATTGCCTGATCCAGCCCAAGGGCCATGGTTTGTCCATCCTCCGTGGTCAATTGAGTATCACTGGACCAGTCCTGAACCAGGGGAAGGGGGGCAGATCGAAGGGTATTGCTACCGATACCAGCCATGAGTGCAACAGAAAAAAGAATAAAAATCTGAAGGCATATGGTGCTTTTATTTTTGGCTTTATTTAAATATTTCATCTGTAAAATATAGATCTGAGCCGGTTTGGTGTCAACATCAACCACAAAATTTAAGAAAAAGATTTACAAAACATGCTTGTTTCTGATTAAATAATCGGATGCGCAATTTTTGATGCATAACAAAATCGAACTGGGGGGTCCAGTTCGGAAATGATTTGATTATGAGGGGAGCTAATTGAGTAAAAACATCGGAGTTAAAGGCATTGTCATCATCGTTGGAAATTACGGCAGTGGAAAAACCGAAACCGCCGTAAATCTGGCACTCCACCGACAAAAAGCAGGCCTTGATGTGAGTATTGTTGACCTTGATCTGGTAAATCCTTATTTTAGAACCCGGGAGGCCAGGGTCGTGCTGACCCGGCATGGCATCAATGTTGTTTTACCCGATGAAAAGTACATGCATGCAGACCTTCCCATTTTGTCACCCAGGGTGGCTGGAATTATCAAAAACACCACGGATCTAACCATATTAGATGCCGGGGGCGATGATGTGGGTGCCACCGTTCTTGCGGCTCTGGCCAACAGCATGGCAGGGCAGACGGTGCAGATGTTGCAGGTGGTGAACCCTTACAGACCCTTTACAGAAACCATTGAGGGGTGCATGAAAATAAAAGAGGAGATTGAATTTTCCTCAAAATTACAGGTGACCGGATGGGTGAGTAATGCTAACCTCATTGACGACACCACCCCCCATGATATTTATAAAGGACATGATCTGGTACAGTCATTGGCCCTTCAGACCGGTATTCCGGTGGAATTTATAACTGCATCGTCAGAATTGATAGATGATCTGGATCTGAACCGCTTTGATTGTCCTGTATTACCCATTGAGAGGAAGCTTGCCCCCCCTTGGCGGCGGAGCAGGCAATAGGAGAAAGGCTTATGACTTTTAAACATGTTGTTGACACGGAGAGATGTAAGGGCTGTGGCCTGTGCAAAGACGTCTGTCCTAAAAATGTTCTGGAAATTTCTGATACGGTAAGTGCCAAGGGATATTTTCCCATATTCCAGGCAAGACCCGAGGATTGCATCCATTGCACATTGTGCTGTGTGATGTGTCCTGACGTGGCCATCACCATTATTGAAACCAGTGACGAAACCCCTGAAAAAGAAATGGAGGAAAACTGATGGCCAAGGTGTTGATGAAAGGAAATGAAGCAATTGGAGAGGCGGCCATCCGGGCTGGATGCCTTAATTATTTTGCCTATCCCATTACCCCCCAGTCTGAAGTGGCGGAATATCTGGCAAAACGATTACCCGAAGCGGGCGGGACCTTTCTCCAGGGAGAAAGTGAAGTGGCCGTGGGATACATGATTTTTGGCGCAGCTGCCTGTGGGGAACGGGTGATGACCACCTCATCAAGCCCCGGGGTCAGTCTCATGAGTGAGGCCATCAGCTACATTGCCGGGGCCAGATGTCCTGCGGTATTTGTTAACATCATGCGCGGTGGTCCAGGTCTTGGCGGTATTTTACCCTCCCAGGGAGATTATTTCCAGGCCACCAAGGGCGGTGGACATGGGGATTATCACCTGCTGGTCATGGCCCCTGACGGGGTCCAGGAAGCGGTGGAGATGACCATGCAGGCCTTTTCCCTGGCAGAAAAATACCGGGGACCGGTGATGATCATGGGAGATGGAATGATCGGCCAGATGATGGAGCCGGTGGAGTTCCCCGAAGATCTGTCTGTGCCCCCCACCAACAAGGATGACTGGGCCACCAACGGCATGGACACCCGAAACAGCACCACAAAAAATATTGTCAAATCCCTCTACCTTGACCCCACAGTGCTCAACGACCATAATTTGCTGCTTAAATCCCAGTATGATCGTATGAAAAAAGAGGAAGTCAGATTTGAAAATTACAACACCGCCGGTGATTATGAAGCACTGATTGTCAGCTATGGCACCATGAGCCGGGTGTGCAAAACCGCCATTGATGAGATGAAAGCCCAGGGACTGGAGATCGGCATGGTTCGACCCAAGACCCTGTTCCCCTTTCCGGAACAGGCCATCCATGATGCAGCGTCAAAAAAAGGCTGCAAGGTAGTGGTGAGCATTGAGATGAGCATGGGACAGATGGTGGAGGATGTGGAACGGGTGGTGAAAGGAAAAGCCCCCGTTCAATGGTATGGCCAGTGCGGTGGTGAAATACCCACACCCGAGGAAGTCATAGAACATATTAAATCATTGCTCAACAGTTAAACCGGGGGATATCAGATATGGGAAAAACATTTTCAAGACCGGAAGCACTTTCCGATGCACATACCCACTACTGCCCCGGGTGTACTCATGGGGTCGCCCACAGGCTTGTGGCGGAAGTGATTGATGAACTTGGTATCAGAGGCAGAACCGTGGGTATTGCCCCGGTGGGGTGTGCTGTCATGGCCTATAACTACTTTACCTGTGATTTTCAGGAGGCGGCCCATGGCCGTGCCCCTGCCATGGCCACAGGCATGAAGCGGGTAAGACCGGATCTCATGGTATTTACCTATCAGGGGGATGGTGACCTTGCCAGCATCGGCATGGGAGAAATTGTCCATGCCGCCAATCGTGGGGAAAAATTTACCACCATCTTTATCAACAACGCTATTTATGGTATGACCGGGGGACAGATGGCGCCCACCACCATGCCGGGTCAGCGGGCCACCACGGCTCCCATGGGCCGGGATGTGGAAAAAACAGGCATGCCCATCCGCATGTGTGAGTTGCTTGCAAGTCTTGCCACACCTGGATACATTGAACGACAGACCCTGCTCAAACCCAAGTATATCAACAAAGCTAAAAAAGCCATTAAAAGAGCCTTTGAGTACCAGGAGGCAAACAAGTGCTTTAGTTTTGTTGAATTGGTCAGTACCTGTCCCACCAACTGGGGAATGACTCCCCAGGATTCACTGAAATGGGCTGAAGAGACCCTGCTCCCCTATTATCCCCTGGGAGAGTTTAAATCTCCCGAATAAACAGGGGGAGTCAGGTATTTTTATTGAAATTGACATTATCCTTGTTAAAAACAATTACAATGAAGAGATTGTTGTTTTGACAAAAAGGGGTCTGTTTCAAGTGAATTTCCTGAATGATTAAAATAAAATCTTTCTTAGGAGGCATATATGCAAAAAGAAGTTATGTTTGCAGGGTTTGGTGGACAGGGAATTCTGCTCAGTGCAAAGCTGCTGGCCCATGCAGCCATGAATCAGGCCTCGGAGGTGATGTGGATTCCCTCCTATGGTCCTGAAATGAGGGGAGGGACGGCATACTGTACAGTTATTGTCAGTGATCGTCTCATTGGCTCGCCCATTATCAAAAATCCCACCCATCTGGTGGCCATGAACCGGCCGTCTCTGGAAAAATTTGCCCCTGTGGTAAAGCCCGATGGTGTGATCATGATCAACAGTTCCCTGATTCCAGTGAGAAGTGGCCGGGATGATGTGGATGAGCTCATTGTTCCCGCCAATGATGCTGCCATTGAAGTGGGGAGTATCCGGTGTGCCAACATCATTGCCGTGGCAGCTTTTGCCGCCCGGAGCAAGATGGTGGATCTGGAAATTTTAAGGGAGTGCGTTAAATCTCAATTTGCTTCCAAAGCAAAATTGATTCCTTTGAACATGGCAGCTTTTGATAAAGGGATAGAAATCGCCGAGGGGAAGTAATTTGTTAACTACTGGTAAATGTGCTGATTCATCCCCCATCAAATCCAGGATTTGGAAGGGGACTTCTCAATTAAAAGTTAAGACATGAATTAATCTTAAAAGGGGGTTGTATGATTCGACGTGAGATTTCACTATTCATGAACAATGTACCCGGAGAACTTGGTAAGATGACTGCTTTATTGAGTGATGCCGGTATCAATGTGGATGCCATAACCATCCAGGATGCGTCAAGCTATATCCAGAATATCTTCCAGGCCCGGGGAAAATCCATCAAGCGGTTGGCTTCTGCTGACAGTTATAAGTATGTGAAGCGAGACTCTGCTGAGGCTTCCCTTATCCGAATGCTGGTGGATAAACCCGATGAAGCCGTGGCATTGCTCAATGAAAAAGAGTATATTTTTGATACTAAAGATCTCATCGCCATTGAGTTGGACAACACCCCAGGTACTCTTTCCCAGATCACACGGAAGTTTGGAGAGGAAGAGATCAATATCAACTATGTCTATGGTTCTGTCTCTGACTCTGATGGGAAATGTCTTTTTGTGTTTTGCCCCGAAGATCTCCAGGCAGCCGTAAAGATATTTGAATCCTTCGACTGATTCCCTGAAATTTTTAACATATTTTTATTAAAAAAACCCCGGGACAAAATTCATTGTTCCGGGGGTTTTTTCTTTTTTTTCACCCACCTCTCAGCTCTTGACTTCAGGGTCATATATCTAAAAATCATCAGTACCAGCGTTTAAGGTTTACGTTTATCTTTGAGAATATTATTTGAAATAACAATGCGCTGGATTTCAGAGGTTCCTTCATAGATGGTAAAAACCCTGGCATCCCTGTAAAAACGTTCCACATCGTAATCCTTTGTAAAGCCATACCCGCCATGGAGCTGGATGGCCCGGGCCGTGACCTGGTTGACCATTTCCGATGCAAACAGCTTTGCCATGGCTGCCTGGGTGGTATATTTTTCCTTGCGATCCTTCATGCCGGCAGCGGAAAGAATCAGTTGCCGTGCGGCTTCAATCTGGGTGGCCATGTCGGCAATCTGCCACCGGATTCCCTGGTGCTTGATGATGGCACTTCCAAATTGTTTTCTACCTTTTCCATATTTAATGGCCGCATCCATGGCTGCCTGGGCAACCCCCAGTGATTGGGCTGCAATGCCGATACGCCCGCCATCAAGTCCTGCCATGGCGATATTAAATCCATCCCCT